>JADLDF010000374.1 GCA_020846815.1 Gammaproteobacteria bacterium
ATGCGCGCGGCGACTGCCGGTGGATGAAGCGCGCCAGCACCTCCTTGCCGGTGCCGGATTCGCCCGAGATCAGCACGGTGCAGTCGCTGGCGGCCACGCGGCGCGCGAGCTCGTTCAGCCGGCGCGAGGATTCCGCGACGGCGACCGGCTCGGGACCTTCACTGTGCAGGGATTCGTTCGTCATCTCTCGATCTCCCGTCCCACCGCAGGGACGCCCGGGTCGGAGGGGAGCAAGAACCATGCCGGGTCCGTTTCTTGCCGCGCGGCGAGAACCGCGTCACGCGCGGCGGCGGCGGGCGGCCGGCGGCGTCAAACTTCCGACGGCGCGTCGCCGCCGGCGATGCCGAACTTGCGCAGCTTCTCCACCAGTGTCGTGCGCCGCAGGCCGAGGAGCCGCGCGGCCTGCGCGACGGTGCCACCCGAGCGCTGCATGGCCTGGGTGATCAGCCGGTGCTCGATGGCGAACAGGTGGGCACGCAGATCGATGCCCTCGGCCGGCAGATCCGCGCCCGCCACGGCCTGCGCGGAGGTCGGAGGCGCGACATCGTCGTCGGACAGCAGCGCCAGCGTTTCGTGGGGATCGAGCTCGGCCGTGCTGCCCATGGCGCCCGCCGTCGTGGCGAGACTCGGCATCGCGTCCGGGAACGCCTCGCGCAGCGATTGGAAGCCCGGCTCGGCGAACGGCGCGGCCGGCTCTGCTTCCGGATCCGGCAGCAGCGCGGGTGCATCGGGCTGCAGCGCCAGTTCCTCGAGCAGCGCCGCCGGCCGGTAGCGCGGCGGCAGCTGCGCGACGTCGACGGTCCGGCCGCCGTGCAGGATGCTGAGACGCTCGACGAGATTGGCGAGTTCGCGGACGTTGCCCGGCCACGAATGCCGGCGCAGCACGCCCATGGCCGCGGACGTGAGGCGGATCGGCGCTCGGCCGGCCTCGCGATTCTGCTCGACGAACTCCGCGATGAGCTGGTCGAGATCGTCGATGCGTTCGCGCAGGCTCGGCATCTCGATCGGGAACACGTTGAGCCGGTAGAACAGATCGCCGCGGAACTGGCCGCGCAGGATGGCCTCGTCGAGATTGCGGTGCGTCGCGGCGATGATGCGCACGTTGCAGCAGATCGGCTGATGATTGCCGACGCGCTCGAAGACGCGCTCCTGCAGCACGCGCAGCAGCTTCACCTGCATCGCCAGGCTCATGTCGCCGATCTCGTCGAGGAACAGCGTGCCACCTTCGGCGATCTCGAAGCGCCCCTTGCGGGTGGAATAGGCGCCGGTGAACGAGCCCTTCTCGTGGCCGAAGAGCTCGCTCTCGAGCAGCTCCGCCGGGATCGCGCCGCAGTTGACCGCGACGAAGGGCCCGTTGCGACGCGGGCTCGACTCGTGGATCGCGCGTGCCACCACCTCCTTGCCCGTGCCCGACTCGCCGAGGATCAGCACGCTCGAATCGTGCGCCGCGACCTGCTGGACGAGGTGCAGTACCTCGCGGATCGGTGCGGAGTGGCCGCTGGGCATGCGTGCGCCGGGCGGTGCGACGCGGCTGGTGGGGTCGTCACGGTCGGATTTCGAAGCGGCAGCAATCGTCACGGTCGTCGTCCCTCGGATCGTGAAAACGATTGTGCTGTCCGGTGCAAGCCGCGGACGTGCGCCGCCGCGGCATTCTCCGGCCGCGCGGTGAAGAACGGATCACACTTCGTCGCGAATAGGGGTTGCCACTAGGCGCGAAAAAGCGCCTTTCCCTAAGGGTTTTTCCGAGTTCTCGGGGTGTCCCCTAGCTGCGGCGCTGCGTGCGCCCGCCCGCGACCTGGCGGCGATGCCGTCGGAACACCAGGCGTTCGAGCTGGTCCGCGACCGGTTCGGGCAGCGGATCGAAACGCACATGGACGTGGCGCTCCGCCGGGCCCTCCGCGACCGTACCGGCGAGCGCCAGGGGCTGCACCAGGCAGTCGCGCAGATGGATCTCCACGAGGCCATACGCGCCGGCCGGCGGGATCTCGTCGGCCGTCTCCCAGACGATGCCGTGCGGATTGAACCGTGCCGGGACCGCCGCCGGCCGCGACTGGGTCGCCGCCAGCAGTGCGCCGACCATGTCGAGCAGCAGGTTCACCTTGAGGTCGATGCGCAGCAGGTCGGCGGCGTGCGGCGAGTCGTCGTTGCCCTTGTCGTGCTGACCGTGCTCGTCGAGCGCGGCGCTGGCGAGCAGCATCCTGAGATTCCGTTCGGCGATCGCTGCGGCATTCGTCGCGTCGAGCGGCCCCGGGAGGCGCCGAAAGCTCACCGGCAGCACGTCCGCGTAGGCGAGCTCCTGATGCAGGATCACGGTGTCGCCGGTGCCGGTCACGTTCAGGCGCTCGCGGCGTGTCGCAGCTGCGCCAGCACGCGTTCGGACTCGGTCACGGCGCTGCGCAGTGCCGCGATGCAGTTCGCGTCGTGCGAACCCTGCCGCGGCTCGCGCTCGAGATCCGCGAGCAGGCCGCGCCGCTCGCTCAGGGCGTGCGGGATCTCGGCCCAGGACTGGCTCATCGCCATTCCGACCAGCCGTCCGGTGACCGCCACCACCGCCTCGGCGAGGAAGCGCTGGCGTGCCGAGGTCATGCGGCGGCGCCGCCCGGATGGCGCACTCATCGGGCCGTCCGTCGCAGTGCGCGCGCCTCGGGCGGCAGCGCGATCCAGGCGCCACGGATCTCCTGCAGCAGCGAGGCCGTGCGATCCAGCAGCTCCGTGCGGTCCGCGACGTGGGCCTGCAGCAGCTGGCGCGCCATGAAGTCGTAGAGGCTGTCGAGGTTCTGTGCGAGTTCGCCCTGCGTGAGATCCAGGCTGCAGCGCAGCTCGTCGATGATCGCGATCGCGCGCTGCAGGTGGGCGCTCTTCTCCGCCGTGGCCTTGCGCTCCATGCAGCCCCGCGCCTGCGCGATGCGCGACAGCGCGCCATCCATGAGCATCACGATCAGGCGATGCGGATCGGCCTCCGTCACGCTTCCGTGGGTCGCGACCATCTGGTACGCGGCGAGCATCGAGGCTCGCGATGTGGCGGTCATTGCAGGGCTCCGGTGTGTCGTGTCCCGACACCGGATTTAACGGCCCCGCGGGCCCCGACTTGAGGACGGCGTGACGGTGCGGGGTACGCTCCGGCCGGCACTCGGCCCGGGCTGCGACGTCAGCCGGAAGAGCTGCCGGAGAGATTCTGCGCGAGATAGCTGCTGGTGCTCTGCAGGCTGGTCAGCAGCTTGTCCATGGCGATGAACTGCGCGCGGTAGCGCGCCTCGACCGACACCATGCGCGCATCCAGGGCGGCAGTGTCCTGGGTGATCGCCTTCTTCTGATTCTCCAGACTGGTGCTGCGGGCCGCGACCTGGCCGTCCGAGCGCAGCGCGCGCTCGAGCACGTCGTGGATCCGCGTCGCGACGCCGTCGATGCCGCCGAACAGTCGGCCCACGCCGTCGAAGTCGGCGGCGAGCGCGGCCGAGAGCTTGGTCTCGTCGATGCTGTAGCTGCCGTCGGCACCGACGCGGACGCCGATGGAGTTCAGGGAATTGTAGGGTGCCGTCGCGGTCGACGACGACGTCTGCAACTGGCGGCGCAGGCTCTCCTCGATGCCGCGCAGCATCGAGTCGCCGAGCAGCGGCCCGGCGCTCTGGGTGCTGGCATCGTAGGAGCGCAGCTTGGCGAGCGCGCTGGTCGCGGTGTTCAGATCGGTGACGAACTTGCGGATCTTCTCGCGTGTCGCCGATTCGTCTGCGCCGACCGCTAGCTGATAAGTCGTGCCGGGCTTGGCCTGCAGCAGATTCAGCGTCACCCCATCCATCGCGTCCGCGACCGTGTTGGTCGCGCTGCGTACCGTGAAGCCCTCGACCAGCACTTCGGCGTCCTGGGCCGCGGCGATCTGCGTCAGTCCGCTGCTGCCGCCCGCCTGGTAGGTGAGCGCATCGAGGCCGCCGTCGCCCCCGGTCGCGGTCACCTGGATCGCGTTGCCGACGCCACTCTGGCGCGAGGTCAGCACCAGCCGGGCGCCGTCGGCCGCCTGGATCAGGGTGGCCTGCACCTTGTCGTTGTCCGGCGCGGCGTTGATCGCATCGCGGATACCGGCCAGCGTGTTCGAGGCCTCGCCGATCGTGACGTTGATGACCTTGCCGCCCGCCGTCAGCGTCAACGTGCCGGTGCCGACGGCCGTGGTCGGGCCGGCCGGATAGGCCGCAGATGCGAGCTTCTGCGCGCTGGCGAGCTGCTTGACCTCGATCGAGTAGCTGCCGGTCGCGGCAGTAGTGCCGGCGCTGGCCGTGAACACCGACTTGTCGGTCGACTCGGCCTTGCGTCCCTGGAAGCTGCTCGCGGTCTTGAGCCCCGCAACCGAGGTCTGCAGCGTCGAGAGTGCACCGCGCAGCGTGCCGAGCGCCGACAGCTGCGTCGTGACCTTGGTCGAGGCGCGTTGCAGGCGCTGCGCCTGCGGCGCGCGCTCGACGGCCACGAGCTGCGTGACCAGGCTCTCGACGTCGATGCCGGAGCCGAGGCCCGCCGACTGGATGGTCGCC
This sequence comes from Gammaproteobacteria bacterium, assembly GCA_020846815.1. Next base: position 4,521 of record JADLDF010000374.1, read on the forward strand.
ATCGTCTCAGGCCTGTCCGTCGATGATGAGGCTCGCGCCGCCGGTGTCGCCGGAATCCAGGCCCTGCGCGATGCGCAGCGCGGCCTCGCTCGGGATCTGGCGGATCAGCTCGCCGGTCGAGGGATCGCGCACGCTGACGACCACGCGGCCGCTGCCTTCGTCCACGCGGAACTGCAGAGCGCGGCCGACGCTGCGCGCGTAGTCCTCCATCCGGGCCGCCGCTTTCTCGACGACGGCGCTCTCCGGCATGCCGGACTGCGCAGCGGCCGGGACTGCGACGCTCTTGAGCATCGCGTCCGGCGCCCGCGGCGCTGGCGGCTGCACGACCGGCTGCACCGCCGGGGTGGCAGGCGCGGCGGCGATGCCGCGTTCGATCGCTGTGAGGTTCATGATTCCATCTCCTCAACGAAAAACGGGCGGACGGCGGTTCCCGGAGGAACCGCCGTCGCCCAGTGACACCACCTTGGCAGGTGTGGTCGTCATTGCCCTCTACCGATCATCGCAGCAGCGTCAGGACGTTCTGCGGGACCGAGTTCGCCTGCGAGAGGATCGCCGTGCCCGCCTGCTGCAGGATCTGGGCGCGGGTCAGCAGCGCCGTCTCCTCGGCGAAGTCCGCGTCCTGGATCCGCGAGCGCGAAGCCGACAGGTTCTCCGACGTGGTCTGCAGGTTCGAGATCGTCGACTCGAAGCGGTTCTGGATCGCACCGAGCTGCGCGCGGGTCGAGTTGACCGTGGTCAGCGCGGCATCGATGGCCGTCAGCGACGAGTTCGCACCCGCCAGCGTCGAGATGTCGACGGCCGACATCGCCGTGCCGGTGGCCGCGATCGCGTTCGGGCCGGGGTTGAACGCGCCGGTCCAGGTCACGTTGCCGGTGACGCCGGCCGGAGCCTTGTAGCTGACGTTGATCGTGCCGCCCGTGGTCGCCGCGGCGGCGAGACCGAAGTCGGCCAGCGCCGAGCCCGTGAAGCCGCCCGCGGTGTAGGCCACGGTGATGTTGCGACCGTCGGCCGCGGTCAGGCTGACGCCCGAGCCGGTGTCGGTGGCCATGACGCCCGTGACCGAGGACTGCGCGTTCAGCGCAGTGACGACGTTGGCGCGGTTCTGCACCAGGTTGCCGTCGACGCCGGCGAC
>JADLDF010000375.1 GCA_020846815.1 Gammaproteobacteria bacterium
GCGCACACCGGCGCGCACAAGATCAACAACGCGCTCGGCCAGGCGCTGCTCGCACAGCGGCTCGGCGCGCAGCGCATCGTCGCCGAGACCGGCGCGGGACAGCACGGCGTCGCCAGCGCCGCGGCCTGCGCGCGCCTCGGCCTGTCGTGCACGGTCTACATGGGCGCGGTCGACATGGAGCGTCAGGCGCCGAACGTCGGCCGCATGCGCCTGCTCGGCGCCGAGGTCGTGCCGGTCACCGGCGGCGATCAGACGCTGCGCGCGGCCATCGACGAGGCGCTGCGCGACTGGGTCGCGGATCCGTTGGACACTTTCTATCTGCTGGGCTCTGCGGTCGGCCCGCATCCCTATCCATATCTGGTGCGCGAGCTGCAGGCGATCATCGGCCGCGAGGCGCGTGCGCAGTTCCTGAAGGAGCAGGGAGCGCTGCCCGATGCCGTGTTCGCCTGCGTCGGCGGTGGCTCGAACGCCATCGGCATGTTCCATGCGTTCGTGCCGGACCGCGGCGTGCAGATCGTCGGCATCGAGGCCGGCGGCCGCGGCACCGGGCTCGGCGAGAACGCGGCGAGCCTGAGCTACGGCCGCCCCGGCGTGCTGCAGGGCTGCTATTCGCTGCTGCTGCAGGACGAGGACGGCCAGATCCGGGAGACCGATTCGATCTCGGCCGGTCTCGACTACCCGGGTGTCGGACCCGAGCACGCGCTGCTGGCGAGCACGGGCCGCGTGCAGTACGAATCTGCGAACGACGACGAAGCGCTCGCGGCACTGCAGGAGTGCGCGCGGCTCGAAGGTATCCTGCCGGCGCTCGAGAGCTCGCATGCGCTGTTCGGCGTCAAGCGCTGGGCGCGTGCCAACCCGGGCCGGCGCGCGATCCTCTGTCTCTCGGGGCGCGGCGACAAGGACATGCCGACGCTGCAGCGGACGGTGCTCAAGTGAGCGGCGCGCTGCCGCCGCGCGAGCGCATCAGCGCCGCGATCCGCAATCCGCAGGTGCCGGGCGAGCCGGCGCTGGTCGCGTTCATGACCGCGGGCTACCCGAGCGCGAAGCTGTTCCGCGAGCACCTGGCGGCGGTCGCCGCCGCTGCCGACGTGGTCGAGATCGGCGTGCCGTTCACCGACCCGATGGCCGACGGCGTCACGATCCAGCGCTCGAGCCAGGCGGCGCTGCAGCAGGGCGTCAGCCTGCGCTGGATCCTCGCCGAGCTGCGCGCGATGCAGCGGCCCGCGGCGCCGCTGATCCTCATGAGCTACCTGAACCCGCTGCTCAGCTACGGCTATGCGAGGCTCGCAGCCGATGCGGCCGAGGCCGGCGTCTGCGGCTTCATCGTGCCGGATCTGCCATTCGACGAGGGTGAGGAGCTGCGCGCGGCGCTCGAACGCAGCGGCGTGGCGCTGGTGCAGATGGTCACGCCGGTGACGCTGGATGCGCGGCTCGCGCAGGTCTGCGCGGCCAGCCAGGGCTTCGTCTACGCCGTGACCATGACCGGTACGACCGGCAAGACCGTCGCGGTGCCCGAGATCGTGATCGAGTACCTCGAGCGCGTGCGGCGCGTGGCTGCGCCGGTGCCGGTCTGCGCCGGCTTCGGCATCCGCTCGCGCGAGCAGGTCGAGCGGCTGCGCGGCCACGTCGACGGCGTGATCGTCGGCTCGGCGCTGGTCGAGGTGCTGGAGCGGGGCGAGGATCCGGCTGTCTGGCTGAGAGCGCTGCGGGCCGGCACTTGAACACTGCGGTGCGCCAGACGGTGCCGCTCGGGCTGGCGGCAGTGCTCGCGCTGCTGTCGATGATCAGCCCGTTCTCGATCGACACCTTCTTCCCGTCGTTCCGCGCGATGCAGGCCGAATTCTCGGTCTCGGACCTGACGATGCAGCAGACGCTGACGGCCTACATGGTGCCGTATGCGCTCATGTCGCTGGTGCACGGCCCGCTGTCGGATGCGCTCGGACGGCGGCCGGTCGTGCTCTGGGGCCTCTCGTTGTACGCGTTCGCCTCGCTCGCCTGCACGTTCGCGCCAGGTTTCGGCGCGCTGCTGGCGTTCCGCGCGGTGCAGGGCATGACGGCCGGCGCCGGTCTCACGGTCGGGCGCGCGATCGTCCGCGATCTCTACGACGGTCCCGAGGCGCAGCGCCTCATGAACACCGTGACGCTGATCTTCAGCGTCGCGCCCGCGCTCGCACCGGTGCTCGGCGGCTGGATCCACGTCGCCTTCGGCTGGCGTGCGGTGTTCTTCTTCCTGTTCGTGCTCGGCCTCGCGGTGGCGCTCGCGAGCTGGTGGCGCCTGCCCGAGACGCTGTCACCGCAGCGGCGCGCGCCGTTCGGCTTGGCGCCGCTGCTGCGCACCACCTGGCGCGTGCTGGCGACGCGCGAGTTCCTGATGATGTCGATCGCCGGCGGCCTGAACATGGGCGCCGTGCTGATGTACATCGGTTCCGCGCCGGCGATCGTGCTCGACAACTGGCACCTCGACGAGACCCGCTTCCACTGGCTGTTCGTGCCGATCATCGGCGGCTTCATGATCGGTGCCATGACCTCGGGCCGCATGGCCGGCCGCGTGCCCACGTCGCAGCAGGTGCGGCTCGGATTCGCGATCATGATCGCCGGTGCGGCCTGCGTCACGCTGCTGCACGCCGCGCCGCCGGGGTCGCCGCCGATCCTGGTGCAGCAGCTGCTGATGGCGCTCTGCTCGATCGGCGTGCAGATCGTGTCCCCGGTGCTGACGCTGCGAATCCTCGACATGTTCCCGGCGAACCGTGGCTCGGCGGCTTCGGTGCAGGCCTTCGTGCAGCTCGTCGTCGGCAGTCTGCTGATCGGCGTGCTGGTGCCGGTGCTGCACGGCCGGCTCGTCTGGCTGACGCTCGGCTCGCTGCTGGCCGCGGCCGGCTCACTGCTGATGTGGACTCTGGCGACGCGGATCGCAGCGCGGCGCCGCTGCGCCGCTGCCACCTGAGCGGCTTCAGAGGGCCGCCCGTGTTCGGCGTCTATCGCTCGTTCTCGCTGCCGGACGTGATGCACTTCCGCAACTTGCTCGCGGAGCGCGGCATCGCCTGCCACGTGCGCAACTACCATTCGGCGAGCGTGCTCGGCGAGCTGCCGTTCCTCGAGGTCGCGC
>JADLDF010000376.1 GCA_020846815.1 Gammaproteobacteria bacterium
CGGCGCCCTTGGCCTCGGGACGGAAGCGGAACAGCTGGGTCGGCGCGAGCCTGCGCGCATCGCCGAAGTGCAGGCCGAGCGCGAGCACCTTGGCGTGCGCGGCGATCCACACCGAACCATCGGCGTCGACGTTGATGTTGTCGGGTGCGCTGCCGAGCTCGACGTGCTCGAGCAGCGCGAGATCACCGGAGGCGGCGTTGCGCGAGAACACGGCGATGCGGTTGCCCGAAGTCTCGCTGACGTAGACGCGCGAGCCGTCCGGGCTCATCGCGATGCCCGAGGCGGACTCGAGGCCGGAGGCGACGGCACGCATGCTGCGGCCGTCGAAGTAGACCACCTGCGACAGGCCGCGGCGGAACAGCAGCTCGGTCGCGCGCGCGAAGCCGTTGGTCGCGCCGGAATCGTTGGCGACGTAGAACTGCTCCGGCCCGGCGGCGACGATCGCATTGGGATCGAGCAGCAGCGGATCGCGCACCGTGCGCACGGGTGCGAACGCGCCGGTCGCGGCCTGCTCGAAGATCTCGACGGTGTGGGCGGCGCCGGGCGGATGGCTGATCACGAACAGCCGCTGCGAGCCGTCGCCGGCGCGGTACAGCGACATGCCGTGCGGCCGGAACAGCGGTGGATCCGAGGCGAGCGCCGGACGCGGGCGCGGCTCGGCAAGATTCAGGTCGAGCAGCATCACCGTGCCGAGCACCGGCCTGCCTTCGACCTGGCCGCGGCGGTCGAGATAGGAGAGGTAAGCGAGACCGCGGGCGCGATCGAGCTGGATGTCTTCGGCGCTGGCCTCCATCGGCACGGCGGTGCAGGTGCCGGCGAAGTGCGGCTTCAGGGTCTTGAACTGGCCGCCATGGCGAAGGAAGTCGAGGACGACCGCGGCCACGAGCACGGCGACGACGAGCGCAGTCCAGCCGATGCGCTTGAGCCAGATCTTCAACGATGCACTCCGTTGCGCGCCAGTCTGCGGCGCGGCCCCCGCGGGAAGCATTCATTGTAGCGCGTCGAAGCGGCGACGCTGATGCTGCGCGGCTGGATTGCCGCGAGGGTCCGGTGTGCTGCCGCTCCATCGATCGGGAGCCACGGATCATCGGCCTGCGTGACGCCGGCGGGCGAGCCGCGACCATCGATCCGCGTCCGTAACCCGTGTTCCAGCGGGTACGGCGACAGCGTCAGCGCGACATGCCGGTGTGGAACTCGCGCAGCGGCAGAGCCGCTCTGCGCGTCGTCGTGGCGCTCGTGTCGGCTTCGAGGCCGACGAGGTCCTCCCACAGGACTTCGTGGCCCTTGCGCCGGCCCTTGACGGCCACGCGCAGGCGGTCGGGCATGATCGTGACCACGTAAGGTTTTTCGCCGATCCTCACTTCGCGGCGCACGGGCCGGTCCAGTTTGGTGACCATCGGTGCGGCCTCAGGGGGCCGCCGGGCGGGTCGAGGCATTGCGGATCGTGGCCATGTCCGGTCTCCTGCGGCTGCACGCCGGGCGGCGTGAGCGGCAGTTAGCCCGTCGGCTCACCGGGCCGGCTAGTCGGGTCGACGCCCGGAAGCCTGTAGGCGGGTGCCGACCATCGGCCATGCGGAGCGGCGGAAGCGTGTAGAGCGGCAAAAATGGCGCAGACGGCAGAAGCGGTGGCAGGGCGTCGAAAGCGGTGCAGGGCGGCAGGCCGTCGCCGGCTCAGGCGATCGCGGCTGCGGCCGCGAGTCCCTCGATCATCGAGGTGCGCAGCAGGAATTTCCGCGCGCGTACCGGATCGGCGGCCTGCGCGCGCATATCGGCCTGACGTGCGCTGCGCTTCGCCGGGTCGCGCTCTTCGAGCAGCTGCTTGTTGGCGATGGTCTGCCCCTGCAGGTACTGCTCGGCGACCGCGCGGCGCTGGCGGTCGTACTGGTCGAGCAGCGCGTCCGGTGCCGCACCCTGCCAGATCTTCGCCAGGTGCTGCGCGAGGCTGTGCGCATCGTGCAGGCCGAAATTCAGGCCCATGCCGCCGAGCGGGTTGTTGACGTGCGCGGCATCGCCGGCGAGCAGCACGCGGCCGCGGCGATAGCGGGTGGCGACGCGCTGGTGCACCGCGTAGAGGTTGGTGTGGATCACCGCAGCGCCGCGGCTCGAGGGCACGAAAGCGGCGAGGCGGTCGGCGGCGCGCGCGAAGTCGAGCAGCTCGTGCTCGGCTTCCTCGGGACGCGTCGGGAACACGCAGCGCCAGACGCCGCGTCCGTCCTCGCCCGGCACCTTGAACGTCGCGGCCCATTCGACCGGATCCATGGTGTAGTTGCTGAACGCGAAACCGAGCGGCTCGAAGTCGAAGCTCGTCGTGATCACCAGGAAGCGCTCGGGCCAGGTGAAGCCCTCGAAGCCGATCTCCTGCGATTTGCGCACCAGGCTGCGCCCGCCGTCGGCGCCGATCAGCCAGCGGCCGCGGAGGTGCGAGCGCCTGCCGGCCGCGTCGCGCACCGCGACCTCGACGCCGGCGGGGTCCTGGCGCACCTCGACGACATCGGCGTCGTGGTGGAGGGTCGCGAGCGGCGAGGCGGCGACGCGCTGCTGCAGCATCGCGACCAGCTTGTGCTGTTCGCACTGCAGGCGGTACGGAAACTTCGTGTCGTGCTCGAGCAGCTGCAGGTCGAATTCCGCGACCAGGCCGTCGCTGCGGTTGCGGTACTGCCACTTGCGCGCGACGATGCCGCGACGATGCAGCTCGTCGGTGACGCCGGAAGGCTCGAGCATTTCCAGCGAAGGCGGGTGGTAGGTCGCGGCGCGCGGATCGTCGTGCGGCCCCTTGCCGCGCTCGAGCAGCGTCACGGGCACGCCCTGCGCA
>JADLDF010000377.1 GCA_020846815.1 Gammaproteobacteria bacterium
CGACCACGAAGATCAGCGCCAGCGGGTACAGGAAGAACCCGCCATCACGGAAGAAATTGACGGCGACGTTAAAGAATTCCACGGATGGTCACTCCTCTGGCGGGACAGGGGGCAAGCGGGCGCCCTGTCGGGAAAGCAAGCGTTTCAAGCATGCCTTTGCAGGCGGTCAAAAACCAAGACTCATTTCTCAGGACCCTCGCCGCCACCGCCGGCGTCGGCGTTTGGCGACTGCGCCTGCAAGGCATCGAAATAACGGTTCTCGCGCCGGAACACGTCGCGATCGACGGGTCGCGTGAGCTCGTAGAGCAGGCTGTTGACCGGTCGTCCCTCGAGCTCCCCGGCCTGCGGCGCACGCCAGGGCACGATGTAGAGCACGCGCGGCAGCTCGCGGTTGCCGGTGATCTGCGACGACTCCAGGTCGACGCGGTCCATGGCGCGAGCGCCGCGTCGCGGCGCCGCGTCGCGTGCCGGCGGGTCGCTTCGACGGGCGGCGCCGGCCGCTGAGGGACCGGCGTCTGCCGCCGGCGCGTCCGCGCGCGGCGTGGCCGTGGCGGAGGGCACCGGAGCGCTCGTGACCGGCGGCGCAGCCCTGTTGGCAGCGGTATCGCTGCGCGCCGACGTATCGACGGCCGGCTCCAGATCGGCTGCCCGTTCCATCGCCGCGGGCGGCGTCGGGCGGGTGGTGGGGCCCGGGGCCTGCTGGGAAAAGGCCGCCGGGGCGAGCGTGAGCAGCAGCACTGCGGCGTGCGGCCGCGACGAGCTCGAGATCTTCATGCGGTTCTCCCCATGGCCGATCCCCGCGGCGATCCGATTGCCGGTGGCGGCACAACGGCCGCGGCGGCCCCTTCCGGCACGGGGTTCGTACTGGTCTTGGTGTCACCGGATGGCGGGGCGCTCTCCCCCGCAGCCGGCGCCGCCACGCCCCCCTCGCCCGCTGCGGGCGTCGCTCCACCCTCCTCGCCCGCCGTCGGCGCCGTGGTGGCTTCGCCCCCGGCCGGTGCAGCAGCCCGGCCGGCACGCTGGCGCACGTCGGCGATCCAGGCGTTGAGCTGCTTGTCCTCGGCGGCCACGGCCCGGTACTGCTCGAAATACGGCAGCGCACGCACCGGATCGTCCAGGTAGAGATCGAGCAGTACGGCGAGGTTGCGCAGCGCCGGCGCATAGGCCGGATCGGCCGCGAGCGCGCGAACGTACGACGCCATCGCATCTTCGAGCCGCGCCCGCTGGCGCTGCACCAGACCGAGCTCGGTCCACAGCGCCGGATCGGAACCCGACTTTTCGGCGGCCTGCTGCAGCCCCTGCTCCGCGGCCGCGAGATCTCCGGCGCCACGCTTGGCCAGCGCGTCGGTGGCCGCGGCACGCACCTCGGGCGCTGCACTCGCCAGACGCGCACCGAGATCCGTGCCGGTCTCGGTCTTGCCGTAGCGTGCCGGCTTGAACTCGGCGAGCGCCGCGTAGCTGCGCTGCACGGAGTCGTCGAAATAGCCGTCGCGGACGCGCGCCGCGTTGACCGAGTGCAGCTCGATCGCCTGCTCTTCGAATGGAAAAGCCTGCTCCTCGAGCAGCGTGTCGTACTGCTCGCGCTCGTCGGCACTGAGGCCCTTGGGCCTTTCCGACGCCATCACGTCCTTGCCGAGCGTGCGGTACAGCTCCGCCATCTCGTAGGTCGCAGCCGCCGTGACCTCGCCGACACGGTAGTCGACCGCGTCGCGATAGGCGCGCAGCGCCGCATCGAGCGCCTTGCGCTTGGCGGCGAGACTCTTGTTCAGCGGCGCGACCAGTCGCAGCTTGCGGAACGCGTCGCGCGCCGGCGTCGCGAGCGCGAGCTGTGCCTTGGCGGCGAGGTAGCGCGTGCGGTCGGTGCGGTCGGCGCCGGCACCGGCGTCGGCCTTGACGATCTCGCGCTGCCAGAACTCGAGCCGCGCGGCGTTGCCGCTGGCCTGAGCGTGCTCGGCGAGCTTCTGCCGCGCCTCGACCGCGGGCGCGAGCGGCAGCGGGAACTCCTTGACAAAGCGCTCGAGGACCGTGGCCGAACGCGCGCCGTCGCCGGCCTTGGCATACAGATCAGCCGCCGATTGCAGGGCCTCGCGACGGATGTCGCGCTCCTCGGCCGGGTTGGCGGCGATGCGCTCGAACTCCACTGCGGCGTCGCCCGGACGGCCGGCCTCGGAATAGGCGACGGCGAGGTTGCGGGTGACGTCGCCCTGGCGCGCGTCCCGCGGATAGCTGCGGCGGTAGCCCTCGAGCACCGGGATCGCGCGCTCCCACTGCTTCAGCGTCAGCAGCTGCGCGGCCGCATCGAACTCCGCCGTGGCGCGCACCGCCGGATCCGGCGACAGCGCCGCGACGCGCAGGAAGGCCTCGACGGCGCCGGTGCCATCGCCCTCGCTGCGCCGCGCCTCGGCCTGCTTGTAGACCGAGGCCGCCAGGCGCTCGGAAAGATCCTTGCGCAGCGGGTCGTTCGCCGGCGCCAGCTCGCGCGCCTTCTGATACGCGGCTTCCGCGCGCTCGAAATCGCCCTGATCGAAATTCGCCTGGCCGATGATCGTCCAGGCGACGCGCTGCCGGGCGGCCTCCACCGGCGGCTGGTGCGCGAGCACCAAGTTCGCGACCTCGATCGCGCGCGGCAGGTCCTTGCGGTCGAAGACGTCCTGAGCGGCGCGCGTGATCACGCCGCCGCTGTCCGGATGCTCCGGGAAGGTCTGCGCGAAACGGATGCCCGCCTCGATCTGCCGCGCCACGACCTCGTCCTGCGCCCCGCCCGGCGGGGTCGCAGCACGCTGCTTCTGCAGCGCGCCGAGCGCGGCATAGGCCGCCGCGGCCGATTTCGGGCCCTTGGGGTAGTCGTAGGCCGTGCGCTCGTATTCGCCGGCGGCGGCACCGAAATCGCCGCTCTCGAACAGCGTATCGGCGAGCAGCTGGTTCGTGGCCGCCGATTCCGGGTCGTCGGGGAACGACCCTAGGTAGTCGCGGTACCAGCGTGCGGCCGTCTGGAAATCTTCGCTGCGCTTCGATTTCTGCGCAGTCGCGTGGTAGTAGGTCGCGACGTCCTTCATGTTCGTCTTCAGCTCGGCGACGACCTGCGGATAGGCGGCGCGCTCGCGCCCCTGCCAGAAGCCGCCCGCGAAGTTGTAGCGCTCGACGTAGTCGC
>JADLDF010000378.1 GCA_020846815.1 Gammaproteobacteria bacterium
CCAGTGGGTCCACCGGTGACTCGGGCGTCGAGAAGTGCGACAAGCCGATGGGTGCGGTCGCGGTCGTCGAGCCGCAGGACTTCGTGATGTCCTCGCTGCGCGGCTACGGCCTCGGCTCGCCGGTCGGTCTGCTGCGCATGATGATCCAGCAGTCCAACTGCTTCATCGTCGTCGAGCGCGGCATCGGCATGCAGAACGCCATGCAGGAGCGCGAGCTCGCCGCCTCGGGCGAGGCGCGCGCGGGCTCGAACATGGGCAAGGGCCAGATGGTCGCCGCGGACTTCATCCTCACGCCCGAGGTCGTGTTCTCCGAGGGCAATGCCGGCGGCGTCGGCGGCGCGCTCGGCGGCGTGCTCAGCCGCGCGAATCCGCTGCTCGGCGCGGTGGCCGGCGGCCTGAAGTTCAAGGAGGCCCAGACCAGCATGCTGCTGGCCGACGCACGCAGCTCGGTGCAGGTCGCGGCCGCGCAGGGCAGCACCAAGAAAGCGGACCTGCGGCTCGGCGCGGCGCTGTTCGGCAGCGGCGGCTTCGGCGCGGTCGGTGGCTACGGCAACACCAACGAGGGCAAGATCATCGCCGCGGCGCTGCTCGACAACTACAACAACATCACCCGCGCGGTGCGCGGCGACGAGAGCCTGCACCGCGACGTCGGCACGCTGAAGCAGGAAGCGGCGAAGGGCGGCCAGGCCGGCGGCGGCATCGCCTACAACGAGGGCGATGTGGTCATGCCGAAGATCGCCAACGTCAAGCTGCTGTCGAGCCCCGCGGATTCGGCCAAGGCGGTGGCGACGCTGCAGCGCGGCGAGGAGCTGGTCATCATCGGCCCCGAGCAGAACGGCTTTCTGAACGTCCAGGGCGGCGCGGCCAGCGGCTGGATCAAGAAGGTGCTGGTCAACCGGCCCTGATCGATCCGCGCCGCGCCGGTCCGGCTGGCGCCCGGACGGAACGACGCGCGGCGCGTGCTGCCGCCCCTGTGGGGTGTGCAGCACGCGCCGCGTGCGTTTCCGGCCCCGGCCGCTCGTCGCCGCGGTAGGATCGCGTCGATGTGCGGCCGCTACGTCACCCTGCGCCAGCTCGAACACGAGCGCGTGTTCGCGGTGATCCGCCCGCTGTGGCAGGTCACGGCGAGCTGGAACGTCGCGCCGACGCGGCAGGTGCCGGTGGTGCGCCTCGGCCGGGATGGCGTGCGCGAGGGCGTGACGATGCGCTGGGGCCTGGTGCCGTTCTTCGCGCACGGCGTGCCGCCGAAATATTCCACGACCAATGCGCGGGTCGAGACGCTCGAGTCCGCGGCTTCGTACCGCGGCCCCTGGAAGCGCAGCCAGCGCTGCCTGCTGCCGGCCGCCGGCTTCTACGAGTGGCAGGTCGGCGACGACGGTCGCAAGCAGGCCTGGTACATCCACCTCGTCGACCAGGAGGCCTTCGGCTTCGCGGGCCTCTGGGACCGCTCGGAAGCGGCCGACGGCACGGTCACCGAGAGCTGCACGATCATCACGCTGCCGGCCAACGACCTGATGGCGCAGGTGCACAACACCCGGGCGCGGATGCCGGCGATCCTTGCGCGGGAGGATCACGACGCCTGGCTCGGCGGGCCGCCGGCCGCGGCGCGCGCGGCGCTGCAGCCGTATCCGGACGGAATGATGGTGGCGTACCGTGTCGGCGCACGCGTCAATTCGCCGCGCAACGACGATCCGTCGCTGATCGAGCCGCTGGCGGGAGCCACCGCGCAGGCCGCACGTTGAGACTGCGCCGGTCTCCGGCGGGCCGCGCGGTCGTGGATTCGCTGGGCCATGGAGGGATGCAGATGAGCGAAGAGGCAGGCAGTTTTCCGGTGGAGAAGAGCGAGGACGAGTGGCGCCGCGAGCTGATGCCGGAGCAGTTCGAGGTGCTGCGCCGGCACGGCACGGAGCGCGCCGGCTCGAGCCCGCTGAACTACGAGAAGCGCGACGGCACGTATCGCTGCGCCGGTTGTGGCCAGGTGCTGTTCGAGGCACGCACCAAGTACGAGAGCGGTTCCGGCTGGCCGAGCTTCTGGGAGCCGGTCGGCGGCGCGATCGAGACGCGCATCGATCGCAGCCTGTTCATGCAGCGCGTCGAGGCGCACTGCAGCCGCTGCGGCGGCCACCTCGGCCACGTGTTCGACGACGGGCCGCGGCCGACCGGTCAGCGCTATTGCATGAACGGGCTGGCGCTGCGCTTCGAGCCGCAGGAGCCGCTGGGTACTTGAGGCGCTCCGTGCCTTGCTGAAATGCGTGCAGTCGGGCGAGTTCGAGCTGCAGGCCCCGTCGGGCGATCGAGGCAGGGCGCGCAGGACGTGCGGCGTCGTGCGCGGTGCCGCGGCGGGATCGCTGCGACGTTCGTGGCGCTGTGTGTCTGTGTCGCTGGTCTCCCTCCGGTCGCCGGCGCCGGCGCCGCCGCCGCCTGCGGCGCGGCGGCGGGGCGAGCTGGGCCGGATCCGCAAGGTCCTGCGCCAGCGCGAAGTGCCGAAGACGTCGTTGCACCGCTGCGCGCAGCGCTCGCGCGGCAGCGCTTCGTCGCCTACCAGCCGACTGCGCTGCAGGTGCATGACGGGCGCGTGACACGCGCTTCGGCGGCCAGCATCCGTGCCGACCTCGCGGTGCTGCGGCCGTATTTCGACGCGCTCGTCACCTACGATGTGCTGAACGGCGCCGAGCAGGTGCCGGCGATCGCCGCGGCACTCGGGTTCCGCGCGCTGCTCCTCGGCGTCTGGGATCCGTTCGACGATGCGCAGGTCGAGGCGGCGCTGGCCGCGGCGCGTGCGCATCCGGCGCTGGTGGTCGGCGTCTCGCTCGGCAACGAGACGATCTTCGGCAAGCGGCGCAGCCACGCCGAGCTCGCCGCGCGGCTCGCGGCGATCCGCGCGCGTGCGCCCGGGCTCGCGCTGTCGACGACCGAGCCCTTCCATCTGCTGCTCGAGCCGCGCGCGGCGCCGCTGCTGGCGCAGCTCGACTTCCTGCTCGCGAACGTGCATCCGGTGTTCGAGGCCTGGTTCCGCGACGCGCCCGATGCGAACGCGGCGGCTTTCGTCGTCGACGTGGCCGCGCTGCTGGCCGCGCGGCATTGCGGCCCGCTGCTCGTCAAGGAAACGGGAGTGCCGACGGCGCCGGCAGGGCAGGGTCATTCGCCGGCGCGCCAGCGCAGCTTCTACGTCGCGCTGCAGCGCGCCTTCCCGCCGACGCCGCAGCACGCCTTCGCCTGGTTCGCGGCCTTCGATGCGCCCTGGCGCGCCGCCGACTGGCATCCCGTACCGGGCGAACATCCCGAGGAGGCGCACTGGGGGTTGTTCGATGCGCAGCGCCGGCCCAAGCCGGTCGTCGAGGTCATTCCGCGTCTCGGCAGCCGGTGACCTCACAGGCCGTGCGTCCGCGCCAGAACCAGCCCGTGCAACGGTCGATGCTGAAGGAGTTTCCAGGACGTCGCGGCGGCAGCGCGGACGCGCTCCGCTCCGGCGACCAGCAGCTGATCGCCCGCCGCCGGGCGCACCGGTTGGCCGCCGGTCAGGCGGCCGAAGGCCGGCAGCACCAGGGTGTCGCGACGGCGCCAGAACACGGGGACGCGCAGCGCAGTGCCACCGGGTACGGCCAGCCTCACGATGGGATGGACGTGGCCGGCAAGGGTGTAGCGGGCGGGTGGCGGAGTATCAGTGTCGGCGTCGGCATCGGTATGAGCATCGGCATCGTGGACGAACGCCAGGCCGTGCTCGTGCAGTGGGCCGATGTGCCAGCTCACGTCCAAAGGCATGGGCTCGCCGCCCTTGCGCAGCTGCAGGGTGGTGCCGGCGACCTCGAGCGGGAAGGCACCCGCGAACGGAACCGGGGGCTCATTCATCGGCCCGTGCCTCGAGATGGCGTGCGGCGCGCTCGACGCGCTGCTGCCAGGTCTCGGTGCTGATGGTCTGGGTCTGCAGCCTTTCGGCCCAGAGCGGGAAAGACAGCGGGGTCAGGCGGCGCGGATGGCGCAGCGCGAGCGCTCCTGCCGCGATGCGCTCGAGCGCGGCCCGCAGCGGCGCGAGCTCGAGCTGCGACTCCAGCACTTCGCGCTCGGCCTGCACCAGCAGCAGGCTGCCGGCGTCGTAGCGGCGCAGCACGTCGTAGACCAGGGCGCTGCTGGCCTGCAGCGCGCGCGTGCTCTTGCTGCGTCGTGGCGGGTCGACGTCGACCAGGCCGGCGATGCGTGCGATGCCGCGGAACTGGCGGCGCGCGAGCTCCGAGACGTTGATCGCCGCCAGCAGGTCCTCGAGCAGGTTCGCGGGATCGAGCAGCCGGCGCAGCAGCGGCTCGTCGACGGGCAGCGCTTCGGCGCCCAGCAGCTCGAAGCCGTATTCGTTCGCGGCCACCGAGAACGTGCACGGGGCATCGCGCGCCCAGCGCGCCGCAACCAGGGTCGCGAGCCCCTCGTTGACCAGGCGGCCGGCGAAGGGGAACACGAACAGGTGGAAGCCCTCGCGACTCGTCAGCGTCTCGATGAGCAGCATGCCGGGCCGCGGCAGCGCGGACCAGTCGGCCTGCAGCGCGAGCAGCGGGCGCATCGCGACCAGCTCGGGCTCGTGCGCGCACGAAGCTGCGCGAGGGGCCTCACTTTCGGACAGGGTTGATGGCTGACGCTCGAGCGCGTGCGAAGCCGCGCGGAGGCATTCCCTTTCGGACAGGTTTGATGGCTCGCAGGCGCGCTCGTGCGCATGCGAAGCCGGCTGTGCGGCGAGGTGCGCGAGCTCCGCGGCGCTGCAGGGCTCGCTGGCGCGACGCGGCCGCGCGAGCGCGGGTTCGCCGACGGATTCGAGCAGGCGCAGCACCGCCTCGCCGAGCGCCATCGACAGCGGCAGGCGCGTGCCCTGCCAGCGCGGCACGTGGCGGCTCGCGCGCGCCGCGAGCCGCACATAGGCCGTCATGTCCTTGACCTGCACGAGCTGCAGCACGCGGCCGGCGAACACGAACAGCTGCTTCGGCCGCAGGCGCGAGACGAAGGCTTCGTCGATCGTGCCGAGCTCGCCGCCGCTCGCCCACTTGACCCGCATCGCCGTGTCGCTGCTGATGGTGCCGATCGCCTGGCGGTGACGGCGCGTATGCTCGCTGCTCGCGATGCGCAGCAGGCCGCGGTCGCGGACCACGCGCCGGAACTGCGGATAGGCCTGCAGCGCCGAGCCGCCGCGGGTGATGAAGTCGATGACCCATTGCCACTCGGCGTCGCCGAGCTGCGCGAACGCATGCGAGCTGCGCACTTCGTGCAGCAGCGCGTCCTCGTCGAAGCCGCCGCCGGCCGCGAGCGTCACGCAGTGCTGTACCAGCACGTCGAGGCTGCGTTCGAGCGGCAGCCGCGGCTCGAGCCTGCCTGCGGCGATCGCGCGCCGCACCGCGGCGATCTCGACGAACTCCCAGGCATGGGTCGGCACGCAGAGGATGCGGCTGGTCTCGCCGGGGCGATGCCCGCTGCGGCCGGCGCGCTGCATGAGCCGCGCGATGCCCTTGGGGCTGCCCACCTGGATGACCTGCTCGACCGGCGAGAAGTCGACGCCGAGGTCCAGTGAGGAGGTGCAGATCACGGCGCGCAGCCGGCCGTCGCGCAGGCCATCCTCGACCTTGGCGCGCACCTTGCGGTCGATCGAGCCATGGTGCAGGCCGAGCTCGGTGAGCCAGTCGGGCCGGGCCCGCAGCAGCGCCTGGTACCAGGTCTCGGCCTGCGAGCGTGTATTCGTGAACAGCAGCGTGCTGCGTGCGGCCGCGATCGCCCGCAAGACCTCGGGCAGCAGCTGCAGGCCGAGGTGGCCCGCCCAGGGGAAGCGCTGCAGCGTCGGCGGGATCGCCGATTCGATCTCCAGCGCGCGCGCCTGCGCGGAGCGCACCAGACGGCCGTCGCGGCCCGGGCCGAGCAGCACGCGCAGCGCGAGCTCGAGGTCCGGCAGCGTCGCCGAGATGCCCCAGGTGCGCAGCTGCGGGTTCAGGACCCGCAGCCGTGCGAGCGCGAGCTCGAGCTGCACGCCGCGCTTGCTGCCGAGCAGCTCGTGCCACTCGTCGACGATCACGCCGTCGAGACCAGCGAGCGCCGCCTGGCCGTCGGCGAAGCTCAGCATCACCGACAGGCTCTCGGGCGTCGTCACCAGCGCCTCGGGCGACCGGGCGCGCTGGCGCGTGCGCACGCTCGAGGCGGTGTCGCCGGTGCGGGCCCCGACGCGCCAGCGGCTGCCGAGCGCGCGCAGCGGCTCGCGCAGGTTCTCGACCAGATCGTTGGCGAGCGCGCGCAGCGGCGTGATCCACAGCAGCCGCAGCCTCGGCGCATGTGCCTGCGGCAGCGCTTCGAGCACCGGCCCGAGCCAGGCCGCGAGCGTCTTGCCCGAGCCGGTCGCGGCATTGATCAGCCCCGACTCGCCGTCGAGCCAGGCGCGCCAGGCCTCGAGCTGGAACGGGAAGGGCTCTCGACCGGTCGCGGCGAACCAGCGCAGCGCGGGCGCGAGCCGCGGATCCGGCGGCGTGGCGACTGCTGGCCGCCCATGGGGTGTGTGCGCTGCAGCGGGTGTCGGCGCCGTGACGGGTGATTGTGCCGCAGCGGATCGCGGTGCGACGGGCGGCGGTGCGGCCATATCAGTACCTGTGTCGGAAGCCGAGCGGGCCGAGCGTCGGCGTCGTCGCGTGGCGCCTGCAGTATTGCTCACGCCAGGCTCCGGGTCTGCGGCAGCGTGCTCTCGAGCACCGCGCGCAGCGCCTCGAGCGTATCGGCCTCGGCCGCGGGTTTGTCGTCGCGCCAGCGGCGGATCCGCGGGAAGCGCAGCGCGATGCCGGACTTGTGGCGCGGCGAGGCGGCGATGCCTTCGTAGGCGCGCGCGCGCGTCACCAGGGTCTGCGAGACGCCGACGCGCAGCGCGCCGGTCAGCAGCTTGTTGACCAGGAAGCTCTCGCGATAGGGCAGGCCGCGCCACCAGCCCGTGACCGCGGCGCGCTGCGACGC
>JADLDF010000379.1 GCA_020846815.1 Gammaproteobacteria bacterium
ATCGCCGGCAACGGCCTCGGCCGCGGCGTCGTGCCCGAGGACTGGGAGCGCTCGTTCAACTGGCCGCTGATGCAGATCGCCGCGAAGGAGGCCGACGTCGTCTGCCTCGTCGGTGCGCGCCTCAAGCAGCGGCTCGGCTTCGGCCTGCCACCGCGCTTCGCACCGGATGCGAAGTTCATCCAGGTGGACGTCGAGCCGGAGGAGCTCTCGCGCAACCGCCGCATCGACGTGCCGATCGCGGCCGACGCCGGTCTCGCCTGCCAGCAGCTGCTCGAGGCGCTGCTGGCCGCGGGCGCTTCGCGCGGCATGCGCGCCAACTGGGTGCGCGAAGCCCTGCGCGAGCGCCTGCGCCGGCTCGACGAGATCGCCGCTGCGCCGCCCGGAGCCGCTGTGCATCCGCTGGCGCTGGGCCGCGAGCTCGCGCGGCGGCTGCCCGAAAACGCAATCGTGGTCGGCGACGGCGCCGACGTGCAGAACTGGATGTACGGCGCACTGCGCGTACGTCGCGCGCCCGGCTTCCTCGATCACTACCCCATGGGTGCGATGGGCAGCGGCACGCCGCTCGCGGTGGGAGCCGCCGCCGCCGCGCGCGAGCTCGCGATCGCGCGGCGCGAGCCGCTGCGCCCGGTGCTGCTGACCACGGGCGACGGCTCCTTCGGCTTCTACCCGGCCGAGCTGCACGCGGCCGCGCAGGCGGGCCTGAAGATCGTCTGCGTGGTCGGCAACGACGGCGCCTGGGGCACGGAGCTGCACGGGCAGGTGCAGGCGATCGGCCGCACGCTCAACACCGAACTCGGGTCTGCGCGCTACGACCTCGTCGGCCAGGGCTTCGGCTGCCACGGCGAGCGCGTGCAGCAGCCTGCCGAGCTGCGGCCGGCGCTCGAGCGCGCGTTCGCGCAGAATGGCCCGTCGGTGGTCGACGTCCTCATCGACCGCGCCGCCGGGGTGCAGATCAAGTCCGACCCGCTCGCACGGATGATCCTGTTCGACGACCTCGCGAGCAATCTCAAGACCCACCACGAGTTCGCCAGTTGAATCCCACCACTCCCGATCCGTCAGCCGCCGTGCCGTATCCGCGCCCGGCCTATGCCTGGTACGTGGTCGTCGTACTGCTGATCGCCTACATCCTCGCGTTCATCGATCGCGAGGTCATCGCGCTGCTCGTTCCCGACATCAAGCGCAGCCTGCAGATCTCCGATACGCAGATGAGCTTCCTGCTCGGCGGCGCATTCGCGGTCTTCTACACCTTCTTCGGGGTGATGATCGCCTGGCTCGCCGACCGCGGTAACCGCCGCTGGCTGATCTTCGCCGGCGTCACGGTGTGGAGCATCATGACGATGTTCTGCGGCCTCGCCACCACCTACCCGGCGCTGTTCATGGCGCGCGTCGGCGTCGGCGCCGGCGAGGCGGCCCTGAACCCCCCCGCTTTGTCGCTGCTCAAGGACTACTTCCCGCCCGACCGCATGGGCCGCGCGATCGGCCTCTACACCGCCGGCGTCTCGTTTGGCAGCGGCCTCGCGTTCGTCATCGGCGGCACCATCTATCCGAAGATCCAGGCCGCCGGCCCCCAGCTCTGGCCGATCGTCGGCATGGTCGAGCCCTGGCAGCAGATGTTCATCTGGGTCGGCCTGCCCGGCATCCTGATCGCGCTGCTGATCACGACGATCCGCGAGCCGGTGCGGCGCGAGTTCCTGCGCACCGGCAAGCCGCCGCAGGCGGCGCCGGTCTGGCAGACGCTGCGCTTCATATTCGCGCGCTGGAAGGCGTTCATCGTGCTGTTCCTCGCGCTCTCTTCGCTCGCGATCATGGCCTACGGCATCGGCTTCTGGATCCCCGAGTTCCTGCGCCGCACCTATCACCTCTCGCCGGAGGAGCTCGGCAGCTACATACGCTGGCGCGGCGTGGTCGTGATCATCTTCGGCCTGACGGGGGTGATGACCGGCGGCTGGCTCTGCGACGTGTTCCAGAAGAAGTACGCCGACGGCTACGTGCGCGTCTGCCTGCTGTCCTTCGTGTTCATGACCATCGGCTACGTCTCGTTCGCGCTGATGCCGACGCCGACGATGGCGATCCTGATGCTGATCCCGGCCACCTTCGGCTCGGCTGCGCCGACCGCCGCCGGCGCGGCCGCGGTGGTCGCGATCGCGCCACCGACGATGCGCGCTCAGATCGTCGCGTTCTACTATTTCACGCTGAACCTGGTCGGTTTCTTCGTCGGCCCCACCTCGGTCGCACTGGTGACGGACTTCTACTTCCAGGACGAAGCGCAGCTGCGCTACTCGCTCGCGACCGTGGCGACCGTCGTCGCGCTCGCCGGCACCGCCCTGCTGGTCTACAACCTGCCGCACTTCCGGCGCAGCGCCGAGGAGGCCAGGGCTTGGGCCGGCTGATGTTTCGCCCGTCGACGCGCGCCGCGCTTGCGATCGCCGCGCTCGCGCTCGCGAGTGCCGCGCCGGCCGTGCTCGCCGCCTGCCCCACAGCGGACACGGGCGGTCTCGTCGAGGACGAAGCCGCCGACCTGCAGCTGCGTCTCGGCATCGCCCAGGCGCTCGCGTGGCACTCCGACCACCAGACCGCGCGCGGCCTCGAGCAGCTCGATGCACTGCTCGCGGCACAGCCGTCCGGCTCGCTCGGCGAAGCCTGCGTCCGCAAGGAGCGCGGCTGGCTGCGCTTCAGCGAGGACGACACCGAGGGCGCACTGCGCGACCTGATTCCGGCCTACGAGCAGCTGCGCCTGCGCCATCTGCCCGAGGAGCAGGCGATCGTGGCGGGTCGCCTTGCCACCGTCTACGCCGGCGCGCGCGAATTCGAGCAGGCGACGGACCTGATCGACGAGACGATCGCCCATTTCACCGCCACACGCGCCCACGCGCGCCTGCCGGCCGCCTACGACCGGCTCGGCAAGGTACATGCCGCGCAGGGCCACTGGTCGGATGCGCTCGACGCCTTCGAAAGGATGCGCGTCGAAGCAGAGCGCGTCGGCGACGAGGCGGCGATGGGCTATGCGCGCACGCGCCTCTGCGGCGTCGAGATCGAGGAAGGCGCCTGGGCGGTCGCGGCCCGCAACTGCGCCGCGGCGCGGCGCGCGCTGGCACGGGTCGCCGACGCGGACCGCGAGGAGCGGAGCATCCTGGTCGCCTACCAGGCACGGCTCGAGCTCGCCGCCGGCAATGCCGGGGCGGCGCTCGCCGGCTTCGACCGTGCACTGGGAGAGGACCCGGCGGCGCTGTCGAAGCCGGTGCGTTCGCAGTTCCACCGCTGGCGCGCGGATGCCAACGCCGCGCTCGGCCGCTACCAGGCCGCCTATGCCGACCTGCAGGAATATCTCTACCGGATGCAGGCGATCAACGGGCTCGAGAGCGCGCGGCAGATCGCCATGTTGCGCGTGCGCTTCGCGACCGACCGCGAGGTGCGCCGCAACGAGCTGCTGGTGCGCGACAATGCGCTCAAGCAGGAGCGGCTGGCACGCAGCCAGATCGTCTCGCGCCTGTGGACCGTGGTGGCGGTGATCGCCGTGGCCCTGCTCGCCGTGCTCGCAGTCAGCCTGCGCAACGATCGTCGCCACCGCCACCAGCTGCAGCGCCTCGCCGAGCACGACGACCTGACGCGGATACCGAACCGTCGCCGCATCCTCGAGCTGGCTGCGCAGGCCTTCGACGAGGCGCGACGGCACCACCGGCCGCTGGCGCTCGCGCTGGTCGACGTCGATCATTTCAAGTCGATCAACGACGGTTTCGGCCACGGCTGCGGCGACGACGTGCTGCGGCTGCTGGCGCGGCGCACGCTGGAGATGCTGCAGGGCCGCGGCGCGATCGGCCGCTACGGCGGCGAGGAGTTCCTGGTGGTGCTGCCGCGCATGGGGCTCGAGGGCGCGCGACCGCTGCTCGATGCGCTGCGCGAGGCATCCAAGCAGCTGCCGCTGCCGCCGGAGCTCGGCGCGCGGCGGGTGACGCTGTCGGTGGGCGTCGCGACGCTGCAGGCCGGCGACGGCTCGGTCGAGGCGATGATCCGCCGCGCCGACGCGGCGCTCTATACGGCCAAGAACGCCGGCCGCGACCGCGTCAGCGCGATCGTCGCCTGACCCGCGCCGGGCCGTTGCGCGGGGCGATGGCCCGCGTGACCGTCGCCGGGCTCGCTCACGCCCGACACGGCCATCTTCTCGAGCGTCCCGAGCACCTCGAGGCTCGCGTGCTCCATCGTCTCCACGCATTCGAGGATCGCGTCCGCATCACCGCCCTGTCCGGACAGTGCGACCGCCTGCGCGGCCGATTCGTGCACCAGCCGGTGCGGTCGCTCGAGCCCGCGGTAGCCGTGCAGGTGGCTGAAGCGGCGCTGTCCCTCGCCCTCGTAGTACCACTTGCCGAGCCGGCAGGCTTGATGGGAGGCGAGTCCCGACGGCGCGAGCTCGAGCTGCCCGAGCAGCGCACGGTAGACCCGGAACTTGAAGACCAGGTGGTCGAGCTTCGCGAGCTCGACGAACGAGCGCAGCGAGCTGCCGGCGACCACGGCCTCGAGGCGACCGGCGATGCCCATGACGTTCTGCATCGTGCCGATCACGGCCTTGCCGCGCACGCTGTGCTCGCGCGCTCCCGCGGCGAGCCCGTCGATCTCGTCGCAGGCCGAGCCGCGGACCTCGCGGATGCCGGTGGCGAGCCGGGTGATGACGTCGCTCGCCACACCCGACTTCTCGGCGAGCGTGCGTACTTCGTGCGCCACGACGGCGAAGCCCGCGCCATGCTGGCCGGCGCGTGCGGCTTCCACGGCCGCGTTCAGCGACAGCAGCTTGATGTGGCCGGCGACGTCGCGGATCGTCTCCACGGCGCCGACGATCTCGCCGGCACGCTTGTCGAGCTCGCCGGCCTGGTCGGCGGAGCGCGCCGAGCTGCCTGCGAGGCTGTCGAGGGACGCGGCCATCGACTCCACTTCGGCGCGTCCGCTGGCCGCCTCGCCGACGGCCTGCCGGGCGCTCTGGCGCTCCGACTGCAGGCGCGTGGCCATGCCGGCGAGGCTCGCCTGGGTGCTCTCCAGCGACTGATTGAACAGCGTCAGCTTGCCGAGCAGCTCGCGGACGAAATCGTGCTGCGCCGTGCGCTGCGCCAGCTCCTGGCGCAGCCGCGCGACTTCGCCGTCGTCGGCGCGTGGCGCGGGATCGGCGGAACGGAGGCGGAACAGTCGGCGGAACATGCGATCTCCGGGAAGATGCAGC
>JADLDF010000380.1 GCA_020846815.1 Gammaproteobacteria bacterium
AGTCGCGGCGGACTGCGACCAGTGCACCGACGTGATCGCGCTGGCGGCCTCCGTCGAGCTGCGCTCGGGACATCCGATCGCGCATGCGATCGCCGCGGCCGCGAACGCACGCGGCGTCACCCACCGTTATCCGGGCGCGAGCGGCATCCGCGCGATCGCCGGCCGCGGCGTCGTCGGCGAAGTCGGCGGTGCGCGCGTCGCCGTCGGCTCGGACGCGCTGTTCACCGAGGCCACGCCGCCGACCCAGGTGCCCGACGGCTTCGCCCGCGCGCTGCGCGACTCGCACCGCACCGTGATGCTGGTGGCGCGCGACGCCGCGATCGTCGGCGCGATCGGCGTCGAAGACACGGTCCGCGACGCCAGTGCTCCGGCGCTGCGCGAGCTCTCTGCGCTGTCGCCGCCGGTCGCGACCCTGATGCTGACCGGCGACAACCGCCGCGTCGCGCAGGCGGTCGCGACCCAGCTCGGCGGCATCGACGACGTGCGCGCCGGCCTCGGTCCCGGCCAGAAGCTCGATGCGATCGACGAGGCGCGGCTGCGCCACGGCGCGGTGGCCATGGTCGGCGACGGCATCAACGACGGGCCGGCGCTGGCCCGCGCCGACGTGGGCCTCGCGATGGGCGGCTCGGGCAGCGCGCAGGCCATGGAGACCGCCGACATCGTACTGATGCAGGACGACCTGCATCGCGTCCCGGCGGCGCTGCGCCTCGCGCGCCTGACGCGCCGGGTCGTGCGCCAGAACGTCGCGCTCAGCCTCGGCCTGAAACTGGCCTTCCTGGGTCTCGCGATACCGGGCTGGGCTACACTCTGGCTCGCGGTCGCGGCCGACGTCGGCGCGACACTGCTGGTGACGGTGAACGGCATGCGGCTGCTGCGGGCGAACGGATGAGTTCCGGGGCCGAGCGGCTCGGCCCGATCATCCTCGCGGCGGGTGTGCGCCGTCGCCACGCGCTCTGCTACCTGTTCGCCGCATTCGTCAGCATCGGCCTCTTCACCTATCTCACGGCGCTCAGTCCCTACGTCTTCCGCGTCAATCTCGCGATCCCGGAGGCCGAGCAGGGGCGGCTGTCCGGCCAGAAGTGGCTTCGCGCCCACCCGATGGATGACAGGCGACGTGCATTTGGCTAGAAGAAACACATGAAGCACATCAGTCTCCATTCATCGGCGGGCACCGGCACCGCGGCTGCCGGCCTGCTCGCGCTGCTGCTCGTCGCCGGCTGCGCCACGATCCCATCCGCGGCATCCGGTGCCGCCACGAGCGCGACTGCCGACTCTGGCGCGACCGCCAACCCCCGGCGCGTGACCGACGATCGCTTCTGCATCGATGCGCAGCACCAGGTGGCCGCGACCCGGCTGCCCGTGGTCAATGTCGTGCACACCGACTTCCAGGCCTTCACCGAGTCCAAGCCCAAGCCCCGTCCGCTCGAGACCGAGCAGTATGTCTGGTTCGAGGACGAGGCCAGGACGCAGCCGAAGATGATCTCCTGCAAGATGAAGACCTCGGACCACATCCGCGTCGAATACGGCGCGGACCAGTCCGGCGGCGATACGAGCTGCGCCGCGCTCAACGAACGCACCGCCCAGGCCGTGCTCGGCGCGCTGACGCGCGCCGAGCGGCAGCGCCTGAAGTTCGACGGCGGCCGCAAGCTCGTCTACGACCCGGATTTCGTCACCGCCGACGGCCCGACCTGGCTCGCGCCGTTCCCGGTCGTCTACGTCGGCGAAGGCGACGCGCTGCACGTCAGGTCCAAAGGAATGAAGAACGACTGGCTCGACCCGAAGCTCGCCGATGCCCCGGCGCGCTTCAAGGGCACGCGCTACTGCCATCTGGTCGCACCCGAATACCTGAAGCGCGTGCTGCTCGGCGAGGTAACGCCGTGAAGCCCGAAAGAGCCGGCGAGCGACCCGTGACAACCGGCGTGGCACGCGGCCCGAGCCGCCTCCGCGTCGCCGGGCGGCACAGGCATCGACGTCGGCCATATCAGAAGCGGAAGGTGTAGTTGAACTTCAGCGTGGTCTCGGTGAAGAACGGCTGCAGGTTGCCGAAGGCATCCTCGCGCCAGTCGTAGTTGACCACGAGGTAGGCGCTCTGGCCCTGCCGCGGCAGCCAGCGCAGCCGACTGTTGAGGCCGAGGCGGCCACTGACGTTGTCGTACTGCGCGACGTTGAGCCAGGCCCACTGGACGTTGAATGCGACGTTCGCGGTCAGTGCGTAGATCTTCGCGGTGAAGTCCTGCTGCGGCATGCGCAGCTCGTTGGCCTGCCACTGGGCGTTGAAGTACAGGTGCTCGCTGGGCCGCCAGGCGACGCCAAGCCGGGTATCGACGCGCTCGCCGTTGAAGAAGTCGCCGCGCTCGAAGTCCCAGGTCAGCGCGAAGTCGCGGAACCCCGCGCTGCTGCCATAGAGACGCAGGCGGTCGAACTCGTACTGGCCCGGACGCACCACCAGACCGCCGGGCAGCGCGAACGGACGGCGCAGCACTTCGGTGAGGCGCATCAGGTCGAGCGACAGCGAGTCGCCGGGCTGAGTCTCGAGGATCAGCGGCGTCAGCGTGACCGCACGCGACTCGAGCCGGTTGCCCTGATCGCCGATCTCCTTCCACTCGCCGCCGCCCTGCCAGCTGCGCAGCAAGCCGTCGCCTGCGAAGCGGTAGCGATATCTGCCCTTGCCGGCGAACTCCTGGATGCCGGTACGGTTGACAAAGCCGAGCGCGGGCCGGAAGCGCTCCCCGATGTTCGTGTAGGTGAACAGCGCGTCGATCGTGTCGTTCGGATAGGCGAGCGACAGCCCCCAGGCACCGTCGCGACCCTCGAAGCCCTCGGTCCGCGAACGCTGCGCCCAGCCCTTGGCCTCGATCGCGCGGTTCGGGATCAGGGTCTGGTTGCGGACCACGAGATCGAGGCCGCCGAGGTAGTTCTGCCGCTCGGACACCGGATCGCCCCAGGTGAAGATGCCGCCGAGCGTCGACTGCTCGCCGATGCCGGCGTAGCCGCGTGCGACGAACAGGTCGCGCGCCGCGAGGCCCGCGGTCTCGGCCTGCCGCACCGCGAGCGCACCGACGGTGTAGCGGCCGACCGTGCCGGTGAGCCGGCCGCCGGCGTCGAGGTCGATCGGCTGCCCCGTCGCGGACAGGCCGATGGAGCGCGAAAAGAACGGCCGGCCGTTCTGTGCGAGCCCGCCGAACTCGAACACCTCGGAGTCCTCGAGGAAGAAGTCGCGCTTTTCGGGGAAGAACAGCGAGAAGCGCGTCAGGTTGACCTGGCGGTCGTCGACCTCGGTGGCGGAGAAATCGGTGTTGACGGTCAGCGCTGCACCGAGCGAAGGAGTGATGCGGTAGAACACGTCGAGCGAGGGCTTGGACAGCAGCGAGGACTCGCCGGCGAGGAAATGCTCTCGCTGCATCAGCGCCAGTGACGGCTGCAGATCGAGACCCCGACCCTGGTCGAGGCCGGCCATGCCCTGGAGCTCGCCGTTGACGTCGAGGGTGATGCGCCGGTCGACCTGCGACCAGGCGACTTCCTCGCGCTTGCGGCGGATCGAACGCACCAGATTGACGCTCCAGGTGTCGTTGCGCGGGTCGAAGGACAGGGTCTTGAACGGCAGCGCGATCTCGGCGGTCCAGCCATCCTCGCCGACGTGGGCACGACCTTCCCAGATGCCGTCCCAGTCCATGTTGTACGACATGCCGCCGAACAGCAGCCCGTCGCGCTGCACGCCGTTCGGGTTCAGATAGAAGATGTAGCCGGTGCGGCGGTTGTTGTAGGTGTCGAGCAGGATCTCGACGTAGTCGTCGTTGACGACCGCCTGCCCCTGCACGAGCTGCGCGCGCTTGATGCCGGCCGGCTCCGAGTCGTGCAGACGCGCACCGATGTAGAGGTTCTCTGCGTCCATCGCCAGCAGGAACTCGGTCTTCTCGGTCGGCGGCTCGCCATTGCCGGGCTGGAACTGCTGCAGATCGTCGATCACCGTCGCCTGCTGCCACACGGCTTCGTCGAGACGACCGTCGAGGCGGATACCGCCGGCGATGCGCGCGACCTGCGCCACCTTCGGCGCGATCGCCACGTCCGGCGCGCCGGGTCTGCGCTCCGGAATGGGGGCTGCCACCACCACCGTTGCGGCCTCGGGCTCGGGCACCGGCGCCGCGGCCGAGAGCACGGCACCGGCAGCACCGAGCACGCGCAGCACGGCCGTACCGGCACGCACGGACCTGCGGGGCCCGGACCGACCGGGCTCACGGAAAAGGCTGCAGCGACTCACGCGCTCAAGGATACGGTGCAGCCGGGCTCCGGCCTGTGATGCCGGCGGCGGTGTCGTCCATCCGTGCCCGCAGCACGGGCGCGGATGCAGGAACGTGACGCGGATCCGCCCTCAGCGTCCGAGAGCCTTCCTGGCGGCAGCGAAGTCCGGTGCGAGCACCAGTGCCTTGCCATAGGACTCGCGCGCCGTGGCCGCATCGCCGGCCTCGGTGGCGCAGCGTCCGACCCAGTAGTGCGCTTCGGCGGCGCCCCAGTCGATGCCGGGCGTCGCGGCGACACCGGTGCCGAAGGCCGCGGCGGCCTCGCGGAACCTCGCGCAGCCCTTGGCGCGGTCGCCGCCGGCGATCTTCGGACGCTGATGGAGCCCGAAGGCGTCGGTGAGCAGCACGCGCGGATTGCGCCCTGGCGGCCGACGCAGCGACATCCTCGGCCGCGAGGGCGCGCGAGGCCGACAGCGAAGCCGGCAGCGCCAGCACGGCGAACAGCAGCACGCGGCTGCGGCCAACGGATTTCATCGGGTATGCCCTCCTGGCAAACGCTGCGCTCAGACGAGGTACTGCGCGGTCAGCTCTTCGGATACGGCCCAGAGACGGCCG
>JADLDF010000381.1 GCA_020846815.1 Gammaproteobacteria bacterium
AGAGTCCGGTGAGGAATACAAAAAGAGTTTGAAGTTCAGCGGTTTACGGCGGAAAAGGAGTATCCACGAATCGCCTCCTCGAGGAAAGCGTCGGCCGAGCTTCCGACACTGGCGAGACCGTTGAGTTCCAGCTGCAGGTAGATCGCGGTATCGCGCTCGCCGGTGCGGCTCGAGACGAAACGCCTGGCCACTGCGCGCAGCCGCCAGCAGCAGGCCCGGTATTCGAGGCCGGCGAAGCGCTCGAGCGTGGTGTCCTCCTGCAGGTCGTAGGTCCAACGTGCGTAGAGGTTCCAGCGCTTGGCGATCGGCCAGGCGCCGGAGACGTCGGCCTGCTCCAGGCGGTCGCGCTGCAGCCGATAGCCGAAATTGACGACGCGCGAGTCGTCCGGCCGGTACTGGACCCGCAGCTGCGAGCGTTCGCTGGTCGCATCCTGCGGATTCCATTGCAGGCCGAAATCGATGTTCCAGTCCTTGTAGGCGGTGAGTGCAAGCTCGGCCACGAGGTCGGACTCGTCGTCGCGGCGCGGCGGCTCGCCCGGCAGCCCGACCCGCAGGCGCTCGAAGTAGAACGTCTGGCCGATGGTCGCGGCGAGGAAGCGCGCGCCGCTGTGCGCATCGAAGATGCGCGCCGTCAACCCGACGCTCGCCTGGTTGGCATTGCTGACCCGGTCCGCGCCGACGTAGCGGTTGGTGCCGAAGAGCTGTACGAGGTTCAGGTCCGGGATGCCGGTGTCGAACACCGGCAACGCCGACTGGTCGCGGTAGGGCGTGTAGAGATAGAGCAGCCGCGGCTCGAGTGTCATGCGCCGCTGCGCGCGGCGCCCGGCCTCGCGCTCGAGCACGAGTCCGGCGTCGAATGCGGCGAACGGCAGCGAGCGCTGCGGTGCATCGTCCGCGCCCGGTGCCGTGTCGTCGAGCGCATAGCGCGTGTAGCGATAGCCGGCGTAGGGCCGCAGGTAGAAACCGGCGCCCGAGACGTCGAGGCCGACGGTCGGCGTCGCGTCGAGGCGCCAGCCGGTGACGCCGATGTCGCGATCGAAGTTCACGAGCTCGGCGTCGAAGCCATAGGACAGCCAGCCGGCGCGGCCGGCCGTCCAGTCGCCGCTGGCGAGCAGTCGCGGCACGCGGGCATAGGGACGGCTGTCGGCGGCGAGCCCCTCGTCGATGGTCTGGAACTGCTGTGCCTCGCCGCGCAGCCGCCAGTGCTCGTCGCGGAAGGAGAGCCGTGCGATGCGCTCGAGGAAGGCCGTGCTCGTGCCCTGCGGCCCCTGGCCGAAGTCCTCGAAATACGCCGTGTCGCTGACGTCCTCGGCGTCGACCGTCAAACGCCAGTCGGACCAGAGGTCGGTGCGGTGCACCAGGCGCACGCGGTGACGGTCGCGATCGGCGATCTCGTCCGCGGGCAGCAGATTGAAGGCGACCTCGCCGCGGTGCGCGGGTGCGAGATAGCGGAACTGGCCGGCGACGTCGAGGCCGCGGCGGCCATACCAGCTCGGCAGCAGAGTGAGATCGTAGTTCGGCGCGATGTTGAAGTAGTAGGGCACGGTGAGCTGCAGGCCGCTGCGCATGGTGTGGCCGAGACTCGGGAACAGGAAGCCGCTCTTGCGCTGCTCGCCGAGCGGGAACGAGATGTAGGGCAGGTAGATCAGCGGCACGCCCTTGAACTCGATCTGCGCGTCGCGGCCCGTACCGTTGCGCTCGCGCGTGTCGAGCGCGATGCGGCGCGCGCGGATCTGCCAGTCCGGCTCCTCCGCGGGGCAGGTGCTGAACGACACCCGCTCGAGCTCGACCACGCCCTGCGGCGAGAGCGCCATGCGCGTCGCGCTGCCGCGGCCCGGCCGCTCGACCAGCTCGAACTGCGCGCCCTCGAAGCTCGCGCTGCCCTGCGAATACTCGCCGCTGCTGCCGCTCGCGCGCAGCAGCGGGTCCTCGTAGCGCACCGCGCCGCGGACCTTGATCGACAGCGCGTCCGCGTCGTACTCGACGTCGTCGGCCTCGATGCGCCGGTCGCCCTGGGCGATGCGGACGTTGCCCGAGAGCAGGGCATTGCCGTCGACGCCGAGCTGCGCATCGTCGCTGCTGATCTCGATCGGCGCGTCGGCGGGCGGCGCGTCGCGCAGGGCCGGTGGCGGCACACGGGCCCGCAGCGCGGATTCGAAGCTGCCGGAGCTGGCCGGACAGCGCAGCGGTCGCGGCGGCGCCGGCGTCTCTGCGGCCGTCGGGGGCGGCGCCGGTACAGACGCCGCCTGCGTCGCGGGAGACTGCTCCGCTGGGGCCCGCGCCGGCGGCGTCTGCACGGGCAGTGCCTGCGCCGTCACCGTGAGTGCGAGCATGCAGCCGGATACGGCCAGGGCCGCGGCCGCCGTCGGCGCGGGCAGGCGCCCGGACGGAGACTGTGAGGGACGGCGCGGGGCTGGCATGGAGCAGGCCATTATAATGGCCGTCCCCGTCGCCGCTCCCGGATTTCATGACCGCCCCAGACCTGCGCCTCGCGCTGCTCGCGCACTGGCTCAAGACCGATCTCGGACGACGCATCGAGCGCATCGAGGTGGCCTCCGCGGACGCGAGCTTCCGCCGCTATTTCCGCGCCTTCGACGCAGCCGGCGCGCCGCTGATCGTCATGGACGCGCCGCCCGACAAGGAGGACATCCGGCCGTACCTGCGTGTGGCCGGCCTGCTCGAGGCCACCGGCGTGCACGTGCCGCACGTCCATGCCTTCGACCTCGAGCGTGGTTTCGTGCTGCTCGAAGACCTCGGCTCGACGCCGTTCCTGTCGCGCCTCGCCGATCCCGCGCAGGTCGAGCCGCTCTACGGCGACGCGCTGGCCGCGCTCGCGCGCATCCAGGCC
>JADLDF010000382.1 GCA_020846815.1 Gammaproteobacteria bacterium
CTCGCTCGAGGAGCTCTACGACAACCTCGACGAGGTCGCGAGCCTGCCGATCCGCGGCGCGGCCAAGCTGCCCGCGAAGCTCGCCGAGCACCGCGAGGCCGCGTTCTTCGCACGCCGGCTGACCGAGATCGCGCGCGACATGCCGCTCGAATGCGAGCACGACCACCTGCGCTGCCGCGGACCCGACGTCGCCGCGCTGACCGAGTTCTACGACCGGCAGAACTTCGGACCGATGCTGCGCCGGCAGACCGAGCGCCTGGTCGCGCTCGCCGGAGCGGCCGCGGTGGTCGCCGCGCTGCCGTGAGCGTCGATCCGCGCCGCCGGCCGGACGTGAAGTTCCCGCTGAAACTGCTGCTGCCACAGTACTGGCCGACCTGGATCGTGGTCGGCCTGTTGCGGCTGCTGGCGACGCTGCCGTATCCGGCGATGCTGAAGGTGGGCGGGATGCTGGGCGCGCTCGCCTACCGGCTGCCGCTGCCGCAGCGGCGCGTCGCGCGCCGCAACCTCGCGCTCTGCCTGCCGGAGATCGCGGAATCCGAGCGCGAGCGGATCCTGCGCGCGCACTTCCGCGCGGTCGGCATCACGGTCTGCGAGACCGCGCTGATCTGGTGGGGCTCGAACGAAAAGGTGCTGTCGCTGGTACGCATGGAGGGGCTTGAGCACGTCGACCGGCTGCTCGCCGCGGGGCGCGGCGTGATCCTGCTCGCGGCGCACTTCACGACGCTGGAGATCTCGGCCGGTATCTTCACCCGTACGCGCGACGCCCATGCGGTCTACAAGCCGTCGAAGAACGCGCTCGTGAACCATCTGTTCGAGACGCGGCGCGGAGCGGTCTCGGCCGGGATGATCCGGCGCGACGACATGCGCGCGATGATCCGCGTGCTGAAGGGGGGCGGCATCGTCTGGTACTCGCCCGATCAGGCGTTCCGCGGCAAGGGCGCAGAGATGGTGCCGCTGTTCGGCGTGCCGGCCGCGACCAACACCGCGACCTCGCGGCTCGCCCGGCTGACCGGCGCCGCGGTGCTGCCGTACTTCTCGGAGCGTCTGCCGGGTGCGGCGGGCTACCGCGTCACCATCGGCGCGCCGTTCGAGGATTTCCCGAGCGACGATCCGGTCGCCGACACGCTGCGCTTCCACCGGCTGATCGAGGCCCAGGTGCGGCGCGTGCCCGAGCAGTACCTCTGGCTGCACAAGCGGTTCAAGGGACTGGGGCCGGATTACCCGGAATTCTACGGCAGGCGGCCGCTGGCCCGGGAGGCGGCCGGGCCGCATTCGACGTAACGCGCCGTTCCGGCAGCCGCTCCTGCAATCTCCTGCCGCGGGCCTGCGTTATCCTCTGTGGGGCGCAGGGTGGCGCCGTGCCGCGAGGGGATTGACCGTGTCGAAGAAGAACATCGAATCGGTATTGCTGGAACAACGCTCCTTTCCACCGCCGAAGGCGTTCACCGCCGACGCACGGCTGGGACTTCAGGATCTCGAGGCGCTGCACCGCCGCGCCGCCGCCGATCCGGTCGCGTACTGGAGCGAGCTGGCGCGCGCCGAGATCCACTGGCAGAAGATGTTCACGGTCGGGCTCGACGACTCGCGGGCGCCGAACTACCGCTGGTTCACCGATGGCCGGCTCAACGTCTCGTTCAACTGCCTCGACGTGCACCTCGCCGAGTACGGCCATCGCACCGCGATCCTGTTCGAGGGCGAGCCCGGCGATTCGCGCCGCATCAGCTACCGCGAGCTGCACGCCGACGTCTGCCGCTTCGCCAATGCGCTGAAGGCCCAGGGCGTGCGCCGCGGCGACCGCGTGGTCATCTACATGCCGATGGTGCCGGAGGCCGTGGTCGCGATGCAGGCCTGTGCGCGCATCGGCGCGATCCACTCGGTGGTTTTCGGCGGCTTCTCGGCGCTGTCGCTCAAGGACCGCATCGAGGATGCCGGCGCGCGCTGCCTGATCACCGCCGACGCCGGCTGGCGCGGCGGGCAGAAGGTCGAGCTCAAGGCCGCGGCCGACAAGGCGCTGGCCATGGGCTGCAAGACCATCGAAACCGTGATCGTGCTCAAGCGCACGGGCCACGAGGTGCCCATGGTCGAAAGCCGCGACGTCTGGTGGCACGACCTGGTCGTCGGCCAGTCGCCGGCCTGCGAGCCGGAGTGGGTCGACGCCGAGCATCCGCTGTTCCTGCTCTATACCTCGGGTTCCACCGGCAAGCCGAAAGGCATTCAGCATTCGAGCGCCGGATTCCTGCTCGGCGCGAAGCTGACGACCCGATGGGTGTTCGACATCCACCACGACGATGTCTTCTGGTGCACCGCCGACGTCGGCTGGGTCACGGGCCACAGCTACGTCTGCTACGGTCCGCTGGCCGCGGGCGCGACGCTGATCATGTACGAGGGCGCGCCGACCTATCCCGATGGCGGACGCTTCTGGCAGATCTGCGAGCAGTACGGCGTCACGATCTTCTACACCGCGCCGACCGCGATCCGCGCGCTGATGAAGCTCGGCGACGACCTGCCGGCGAAGTACGACCTGTCGAAGATCCGTCTGCTCGGCAGTGTCGGCGAGCCGATCAACCCCGAGGCCTGGATGTGGTACCACCGCGTGATCGGCCGGGAGCGCTGCCCGATCGTCGACACCTGGTGGCAGACCGAGACCGGCGCGATCATGATCTCGCCGGTGCCGGGCG
The DNA here is from genome assembly GCA_020846815.1 of Gammaproteobacteria bacterium. The sequence goes on from JADLDF010000382.1 coordinate 2,679, forward strand.
TGACCGCAACCAAGCCCGGTTCCTGCACGCACCCGCTGCCCGGCATTTTCGCCGACATCGTCGACGACGATGGCCATGCGGTCACGCGGCCCGATGCCGGCGGCTACCTCGTGATCCGCAAGCCCTGGCCGTCGATGCTGCGCACCATCTGGGGCGACAACGACCGCTACGTCCGGACGTACTGGGAGAAGTTCCAGAACCGCTACTACGTCGCCGGCGACAGCGCGCACCGCGACGCCGACGGCTGCTTCTGGATCATGGGTCGCATCGACGACGTGCTGAACGTCGCGGGCCATCGTCTCGGCACGATGGAGATCGAATCGGCGCTGGTCGCGCACCCGCGCATCGCCGAGGCCGCGGTCGTCGGCCGGCCGCACGAGATCAAGGGCGAGGCGGTGTCCGCGTTCGTCGTCTGCCGCGGCGCGCGGCCCGGGGCCGAGGCCGGCGCGCTCGCGAAGGAGCTGCGCGACTGGGTCGCCGAGCAGCTCGGCGCGATCGCCAAGCCCGAGGAGATCCGCTTCGCCGACAACCTGCCGAAGACGCGCTCCGGCAAGATCATGCGCCGCCTGCTGCGCGCGATCGCGCGCGGCGAGGACATCAAGGAAGACATCTCGACGCTCGAGAACCCGGCGATCATCGACCAGCTGCGCGGGCCGCCGGCGGGCGCGGTGCCGGCCTCGACGCCGGTCCCGGCCGGGACCGTTACCAAGGGCGCGACCAAGACCAAGGCCGACGCCGACGCCAAGGCGAAGACCAACGCGAAGTCCAAAACCAAGGTCAAGGCTAAGGCTAAGGCTGGAGCCGGCTCCACATTCCAGGCCAAGGCCAAGACCAGCGTCAAATCCAGGACCAGGGTCAAAGCCAAGACCAAAGCCAAAACCAAGACCAAGACCAAGACCAAGGCCAAGACCAGAGCTCGGACCAAGGCGCCGGCCCGTCCGAAGTCGCGTCGGGTCGGCGCGAAGTCCAGGCCGGTCGCCGCATCGCGCCGCACCAAGCCGGCGCGTGGCAAGTGAACGGAGCACGAGCATGACCCCGACCGTCGAGGAGTTCGTCGCCGCGGCCCGAGCCGCACGTCCCGATCTGCAGATCGACCGCTACAAGGTGCGCAGCTTCGGCGGCTCGAAGGCGATGGCCGACATCATCATCCCGCTGATCCAGTCGGGCGAGAAGACCGGCACGTTCGCGCTCGGCGCGGAGTTCGAGTCCGATCCGTCGCTGGCGCCGCAGGTCGGCGACTGGTACGTCGTGACCTGGTTCGAAGGGCCGCCGGTGCTGCTCTATCGCGTGACCGAGGTCGAGGTCGTGCCGTTCGAAGGCATTTCCGACCGGCACGTGCAGGTCGAGGGCCCGAATGCGCGCGACGTGAAGGTATGGCGCGACATCCACTGGCCTTATTGGGGCAGCATGCTGCGCAAGATGGGTCGTGAGCCGTCGATGCAGATGCCGGTGATCTTCCACCGCTACGAAGTCGTCCATCCGCGGCCCTCCAAGCCGCGCTGAGCGACTGGCTGACTGCCTGGGCGGTCCTCGCAACAACCTCTGTGTGGTCGCGCCGTCATTGCGGCGCTGCATGCTCAAATCGGGCGTGTGCTCGGCACCGCCGACACCGGGTGCATCAGCAGCGCAGCCCGGTGCGAACGCCAGGTCGGACTCGAGGTCAGCTGGAAGGTCTGATCGAGCGGCGTCCGGGCCGGATCTCAGGACGCAGCGGTGGTCTTGGGCAACTTGCAGCGCGCGCTCAGGTTGCCGATCGCGAAGCCGGCGCGATCGGTGGCCGCGCTGCCGGTTGCGTTGCCGAGCAGCTTGCGCTTTTCCAGCGGGTCTTCCGGCCGGCCCTCGAACAGCGAGAATCGCAACAGGTCGAGGTAATTGCGGCCGGAGTTCGACGGCCAGAAGCCGCGGATGAGTTCGAGGAATACCGGCCGGCGATCCGCACCGTCGCCCAGCTCGAGACGCAACACGTCGCCGCGATCGTGCATCGTCAAGCCGTTCATGACCTGCTCAGGGCCGCTGCCGGGACGGTAGGCCACGAAACACTCGAAAGTGCGCGTCTTCATCAGGCGCCAGTGCGTCTGGTCGAGTCGCCCCAGCACCTGTCGACCCTGTGCATCGCGCCCGACGAAGCGGATCCAGAGTTCGGACTCGTTGAACAGCCACTCCCAGTCGACACGGGCCGCGGCTGCGGCGCCGGTTGCCACGCTGAGGCAGCTGCCCGGATCGTTGACCGCCCGCAGCTGCGTGCCAAGCTGCCGCCAGTACAGGTCGCAGGCGGCTTCGCCCACGGCCGGCTCGAGTTCGGTCGCGGCCAGAGCGACGAATCGCGCCGGATCGTGGGCCACGGCCTGGTACTTCGCGGGTTCGCGAAAGCGTCGCGGCGACATACGCACGGCGCCGCGTGATTCGTCGACCGACAGTGTCCAGAGCAGAAACCCGGCCGGATCAGCGGGCGCGAAGCGGTCGCCGGCATGGACCGTCGCTACCAGCACCTGCGCACCGATCTGCGGCGCATCGATGCGGGTGAAGCGCCGGTAGGTACGCGCGTGCTGCTGCTCCGGCGGAGTGCGATACTCGGCCTCGAAAAAGCGTTGCGGCTCGCTGTCGTATTCACCCGGCAGGCCGGCCATCAAGCGTGCGAGGACCGTCCGCAGCTCAAGGGGCGAGTTGGTCGCCACGGCCGGGCTGCTCGCTACGACTGCCAGGACGAGGAGCAGCAGGGCTGGATGTCGCATGATCTCTGGCCTCACTCGTTCTTCGGCGGTGGCGCCGCGGGATCGAACAGCTTGCAGCGCACGTTGTGCCGTTCGTCCCTCACCGAGGCCCGATCGCTTGCGGCGCTCGCCCAGCCGACGGCGAGCAGGCGGCGCTGCGGGCGATCCGGCCCCTCGAGTTCATACAGGCTGATGCGCAGCAGGTCTTCGTAGTTGCGGCCGGACGCGGACGGCCACAGGCCACGCAGCAATTCGTACTGGAAGGTGCGCGGCGACGGTGGACGGGTAGTCCAGGTGAGGACGCCACCGCGGTCGTGCAGGTGCGGGCCGTTTTCGATCTGTGGCGCGCCGTCTGCGGCACGGTAGCCGAGCAGGCACTCGAACTCGCGCGCGCGGCCGAGGCGCCAGTGAGCCTGATCGGGCCGGCCGTCGACGATGCGGCCGCGCGGATCGCGACCGGCGTGGCTCACCCACAGCTCCGTATCCGTCAAAATCCATTCCCAGGACCAATCGAGCGTCTGCCGCGATGCTGCATCAGCCTGCCGGCATTCCCCTGGTGCGGAGAGCGCCTGCAGATCGTCGCCGTACTTGCGCCAGTACAGATCGCAAGCGGCCGCGCCTTGCGCCGGCAGCAGGTCGGCGGCGGTCAGCCCGGCGAAGGCCGCGGGATCGAGGGCGCGGCTCGTATAGGGGGCAGGGTCGCGAAGGCGCCGCGGAGACATTCGCACGGCTTTGCGTTCGGCGTCGACGGACAACGTCCAGACCAGGAAATGCGCGTCGTCGGATCGGCCGCCTTCGCCGCCCTGGCGCAGCTGCGAGACCAGAACCGCGTCACCGAGCGCCGGGGCGTCCACCGGCACGAAGGAACGGAACACGCGACTGTGCTGAAGGCGCTCCGGAGTTCCGGTCTGCTGCTCGAAATAAAGCTGTGCGGCATTGTCGAAGCGGCCAGGCAGGCGCTGCATGAGCGCCGCGAGCGCGGTACGCAGCTCGATTGGCGAGTTGGTGGCCGTCGCCGGCAGACTCGCCACGGCCAACACGATAGCCCAGCAGACGGGCCGCATGGCGATCTCCCCGGGTACCGATTGCGATCGAGAATACCGCAAGAGCCCTCGACTTAGGAGTTCTGCACCGCTGGCGCCGCGACTCCTTGGGATGAAGCGCCAGAGCAGTGGAAATTCAGGTGCTCTTGCGGCATATCTGGATTCCGACGGCGGGAACGAGGTCGGTCTGTCTTTGGTGCCTTGAGCCCGTTCAGTAGTTGGACCCGAGACCCTGCGCGCACCCCGTACTGTGGCCAGGGGCGGTAACGCACTGGAGCACGATAATCAACCCGCGCCGTGACTATTGATCGTGGCTGCCGTAGGCGGCGCGGGCCGTGACCGCGGTGTCCGGGAAATCCGAGAACACACCGTCCACGCCGAGCGCGTAGAACTGCAGGTATTCGGCGAGTGGATCGCCGTCGTAGTCGGCGGCGAGATGCCGCGGCTCGTCGCGGAACGTCCAGGGGTGCACGGCGAGGCCGGCGGCGTGCGCCAGCTCGACGAAGCGTGTGGGTGGCGTGGTGCGCAGCGTGCTGTCGGCCGTAGTGTCGGTTCCGGCACCGGCACCGGTCGCGCGCGCGCCGACCAGGTGACGCTTCCAGGGCCCGATGCCGTCGGCATAGCGGGCGATTGCGGCGAAGCTCGCGGCGCGTGCGAAGTCCGTGGGCGGTAGCTGCGCTGCGAACAGCCGGCAGCCGCCGTCCGCCTGCCAGCGGCGCGCCGGCCGCACGCGCCCTCCGGCCGTCAGCCCGGCACCGTCGACGAGCTGGATGAGCCGCAAACCGGTGCGCGCGCGCAGCCACTGCAGGTTGCCGGCCTCGAAAGACTGGATGAACACAGGGGCCTCGCGTGTGGTCCAGCCCGCCTCCTGCAGCGCGGCGAGCAGCACGGGTTCCAGCGCGAGTCCCTGTTCGCAGTGCCAGGTCGGGTGCTTGGTCTCCGGATAGATGCCGATGCTGCGGCCGCGCGCGGCCGATTCCGTCTTCGCGAGCGCGATGATCTCGGCGAGCGTCGGGATGCCGAAACGGCCGTCGAAGGCCTTGGAGCGGTACTCGCGCGGCTGCACGGCGCGCAGCGTGCGCAGCTCCGCGAGCGTGAAGTCGACCGTGAACCAGCCGATCTCCTCGATGCCGTCGATGCGACGGGTGCGGCGGCGCGCCGCGAACTCGGGACGCTGCGCGACGTCGGTCGTGGTGGTGATGTTCGGCTCGTGGCGCGCGACCAGGTGACCGTCGCGGGTCGAGACGAGGTCGGGCTCGATGAAGTCGGCGCCCATCTCGATCGCCAGACGGTACGACTCGAGCGTGTGCTCGGGGCGATGGCCGGAGGCGCCGCGGTGCGCGATCACGATCGGTCGGGGCGCGGCGCGCGGCGCCGCGTCGGCAGGTGCACTCAGGGCAGGCCCTCCGGCGAGCATCAGGACGACGAGGACGAGAACCGGGGTCCGCATCCCGGCGCGCCCAAGCCGCCAACGAAGCCTGATCCGCGGACCGCGCGCCGCGGAACGCAACGCTCGGGTAACCGCAGCGCCTCGAGGACATCCGGGGCCGCCAACGAAGTCTAATCCGCGGACCGCGCGCCGCGGAACGCAACGCTCGGGCATCCGCAACGCCCTCGGCGCCCTCGACGGCATGCCGCACTCGCCCCAATCCGCCACATTCGCGCCCCGGATCCGCCCCCGTTGGCATCGTAGACTGCGCGCCATGAGCGAGCACACCCCGTTGCGCAGGATCCTCGGCACCCTCGATTGGCAGCCGCCGCCCTGGTGGCGGCCGGTGGCGGCGCGCGTCGATGCCGGCGTCGCCTGGGCGGCCGCGAACCGTCTGCGGGCCGCGGCCGGCGGCCTAGTGCTGCTGCTCGCGGGCGCGCTCGCGCTCGGCGGCGCGTGGTGGTGGCGCACGCGACCGCAGCCGCAGTACGTGCCTCTCTCGGTCGAGGCGCCGGACGCGCGCGACCTCAACGACCCCGAAGCGAAGCCGGCGCCGCTGCGCCTGCGTTTCGGCGAGCCGGCAGCGCCGCTGGCCGCGATCGGCAGCGAGCTGCAGTCCGGCGTGCAGCTCTCGCCGGCGTTCACGGGCCGCTGGAGATGGGAGGACGAGGCCACGCTGCGCTTCGAGCCGGCGGGCGACTGGCCGGTCGGGCAGCGCTATGTCGTGCAGCTCGCGCGCGGCGCACTGCGCGAGGGCCTGAAGCTCGAATCACAGCGCATCGAGTTCCGCTCGGCGGCCTTCGATGTCGAGTTCACACGCGCCGAGTTCTACCAGGATCCGACCGATCCGCGGATCAGGAAGGTCGTGGTCAACCTGCGCTTCACGCACCCGGTGGACCCCTCGAGCTTCGAGCGCGCCTTCCGGCTGCGCAGCGGCCGCGAGGCGCAGCCGTTCACCGCGACCTACGACGAGAAGCGCATGCACGCCTACGTGCAGTCGGCGACGCTGGACATGCCGGCCGAGGCGACGCCGATGCAGGTCGAGC
>JADLDF010000383.1 GCA_020846815.1 Gammaproteobacteria bacterium
ACGTGCCGCGGCCACCCAGGCCCATCTCGCCTACATCGAGACGGTGCTCGGCGACCTGCACGTCGCCGGCCCGCTGTTCGACGATTCCGGCAAGAAGACCATCGGCAGCCTCTATCTGCTGCACACCCGCAGCCTGCTGCGCGCGCGGGAGATCATCGAGAACGATCCGTTCTACAAGGCCGGCGCGTTCGAGTCGGTCGAATATTTCCCCCATCTGCCGGCCGCCGGCCAGTACATCGGCGGCAAGATCTGGTAGCCCCGGACCTGGTAGAAGAGGCGCAGATGCCTTCCGTCCGGCCCGCGCCCGCAACGCATCTCTCGGCGGGCGTGGCCGTCGTGCGTCGCGATGCCGCGGGGAGCTGGCTGTTCCTGCTGCTGCGCGTCTATCGCAGCTGGGATTTCCCGAAGGGCATGGTCGAACGCGACGAGGATCCGTTCGCGGCCGCGGTCCGTGAAGTGCGCGAGGAGAGCACGATCGCGGACCTGGAATTTCCCTTCGGTCGCGGCTTCGTCGAGACCGGGCCCTATGGACGCAACAAGATCGCGCGCTACTACCTCGGCGTCACCCGCACCGCCCAGGTCACGCTGCCGGTCGTGCCGGAGCTCGGCAGGCCCGAGCACCACGAGTGGCGCTGGGTCGACTACGAGCAGGCGGCCGGCCTCGTCTCGCCGCGCGTGCTGCCGGTGGTCGACTGGGCCCGCGAGCGCCTCGTCGCACCGGCGCGCGCCGATGCCTGAGCTCGGCGCGATGCCGAGCTCAGATCGCTGCCCGAGCGCGGGCCGGTAGCCGAGCCGGATCGCTGCCTGAGCGCGGGCCCTGGTGCTCCGAGCACGGACCGCCGCGTGAGCGCAGGTGGATGCTCCAGCACGGCTCGCTGCCTCCAGGTTGATGTGACGATGCGCCGCCGCGTGCTTCAGCGCTCGTCGCGACGAACGGCTGGAGCTGCGGATGCGACCACGGGCACCGCTGCCGTTTCCCGCTCCAGCAAGCGTCGTTTGCGCTCGACGCCCCAGCGGTATCCCGAAACGGAGCCGTCGGTGCGCACCACGCGGTGGCAGGGGATCGCGACCGCGAGCGCGTTGGCCGCGCAGGCGCCGGCCACGGCACGCGTCGCCGACGGCGCGCCGATGCGCCGTGCGAGCTCCGCATAGCTCGTCGTGGTGCCGGGCGGCAGCTCCCGCAGCGCTCGCCAGACACGCTGCTGGAATGCCGTGCCGCGGATGTCGAGCGGCAGATCGAGGCCGAGCCCAGGCGCTTCGACGAAGCCGACCACGGTCGCGACCACCTGCTCGAAAGCCGCGTCGCCGCCGAGCAGTTCGGCCTTCGGAAAACGCCGTTGCAGGTCCTGCACCAGACTTTCGGGATCCTCGCCGAGCAGGATCGCGCACAGGCCGCGTTCGCTCTGTGCGACGAGGATCGCGCCGAGCGAACACTGTCCGACGGCGAAGCGGATGCGCGCCGAGGTTCCGCCGGCGCGGTAGGCAGTGGGTGTCATGCCCAGTGTGGCCGGCGCCTGCGCATAGGCACGCGTGCTGGAGTTGAAGCCCGCATCGAAGATCGCCTCGGTCACCGTGCGCGGGCCACCGGCCGGATCCAGGCCCTCGTGCAGCCTGCGCTGGCGCTGCGCGGCGGCGTAGGCGCGTGGCGTGAGGCCGGTGACGGCCTTGAACATGCGATGGAAGTGGAACGGGCTCAGGCCCGCCGCGTGCGCCAGCGACTCCAGCGACGGCGCCGTCTCGGCGCGCTCGATCGTGCGGCAGGCATGCGTGACGATCTGCGCCTGGCGTCGCGGCGCCATGGCCTGTCGTGGCTGGCAGCGCTTGCAGGGGCGGAAGCCGACACGTTCCGCCGCGGCGGCATCCTCGTGGAAGCGCACGTTCTCGGGTCGCGCGCGTCGCGAGCCGCAGGAGGGCCGGCAGTAGACGCCGGTGGTGCGCACCGAATAGACGAAGCGGCCATCCGCGGCCGCGTCCCGCGCCAGCACGGCCGCCCAGCGCGGATCGCGTGCCGTGTCGCAGGTCTCGATGGACCGGGCGGACGGGACAGGAGACGTGAGGTGTAGGGTATTCATGATCTCGCTCGCCGGGCTGAAGGAGTGACGATCGTCGACTGCCGCGGCGCTGGCCGCTACCCGCTTCTTGCTGTCGAATTCTGCCTGCAGAGTAGGCCGATGCCTACAGAGTTCGGGACTGCGCTTCTGCGATCATCGATCCGGTTCGGCCGCGGGCTGCCTGGGGTCGTGGTCACGCGCGCTACGGGGGATCGAACCACTTGTCGAAGTCCGGAATCCAGCCGGCAGGCTGGCGTGCCTGGGCGCTGGCCGGAATGCTGCTCGCAGGCGGGCTCGCACTGCGGCTCGTGTTCGACCCGCTGCTCGGCGAGCGTTATCCGTTCGGCACCATCTATCTCGTCGTCGGCATCGTCGGCTGGTTCGTCGGCTTCGCGCCGGCCGTGGCGGTCGCCGTGCTCGGCTTTCTCTGCGGCAACGTGCTGTTCGTCGAGCCGCGCGGAACGCTGTTCGGTGGCGGCGAGAAGGATGCGGTCGAGCTCGCCTTCTTCCTCCTGATCTGTGCCGGCAGCCTGCTGCTGGTGCGCCGCATCCACCAGCGCGAGAACTCGCTGCGCCAGGCGCTCGGCGAGCAGACCAGGATCCGCGAAGCACTGGCGGCCAGCGAGCGCCGTTACCGCACGGTCAGCGAGGCTTTCGATTTCGGCATGTGGAGCGGTGACGCGACCGGCCGCGTGACGTTCGCGAGCCCGCGCCTGCTGCAGTTCCTCGGTCGCACGCTCGAGGAATGGACCGAGAGCGACTGGAGTGCGAATCTGCCCGAATCGCCGCGCAAGGCCGCCGAGGCCCGTGCCCGCTGGGAGCACTGCCGACGCAGCGGCGAGGACTTCGAATGGGAATTCGACGTCGTCGGCGTGGATGGCTCGGTGCGCACGATCCTGAGCCGCGGTGTCGCGCTGCGCGCCGACGACGGTTCGATAGAGTCCTGGGCGGGCTTCAATCTCGACATCACGGGGCGCCGTGCAGCCGAGCTCGCGCACGCCCGAGCCCTCGCCGAGCTGGAGCTGGTCACCGGCCTGATGACCACGGGCGTGGTACGCGGCGACCGCGGTCACCGTTACGTCTGGGCGAACCGTGCCTACCTCGGCTGGCTCAACCGCAGCATCGATCAGCTGCGCGGCACGCCGATCGCCGACGTGATCGGCGCCACGGGCTTCGCCCGCGTCAGGCCGCATCTCGAGCGCGCGCTCGCCGGCGAGTCGTTCGAGGTCGAGGAGCCGGTGGCGTTCCGCACCCTCGGCCGGCGCTGGATCCACTCCGCGTATACGCCGGTCGTCGGCCAGGACGGCGCAGTCGAGGGCTGGGTGGCCGTCGTCAACGATGTCACGCGCCGGCACGAGCTCGAGGACGAGCTGCGCCAGGCGAGTCGCCGCAAGGACGAGTTCATCGCGACCCTCGCGCACGAGCTGCGCAATCCCCTCGCGCCCATACGCTATGCGATCCAGGTGTTCCGGCCAGGCACGCCCGCGGCCACGATGGCCGACGCGCGCCGGATGATCGATCGCCAGCTCGCGCACATGTCCCGGCTGCTCGACGACCTGCTCGACGTCTCGCGCGTGACGCGCGGCGCCCTGGAGCTGCGCCGCGGCGTGCTCGACCTGCGCACGCTGATCGAATCGGCCGTCGAAGCCGCGCAGCCTCTCGCGCACGCGGCGGGGCATGGTATCGACGTGAACCTGCCGGCCTCGCCGCTGCCGGTCGATGGCGATGCGACCCGCCTCGTGCAGGTGATCGGCAATCTGCTGAGCAACGCCGTGCGCTTCACGCCCGCCGGCGGGCGGATCGTCGTCACCGCGACGATCGAAACCGCCACGTCCGATGTCGGTAGCGCGTACGACGCAGCCGCCACCACGGCCGGGATCGCTGCTGGCTCCGGAGCCGCTGCTGCTGCCGGTGAGCCGCCACCGACCGGCGAGGAACAGATCGTGGTCCGCATCCGCGACAACGGCATCGGCATCGCCCCCGAGCTGCTGGCACGGATATTCCAGCCCTTCGTGCAGGGCGAGCGCAGCTGTGGTCCGACCGGCGGACTCGGCATCGGCCTGTCACTGGCGCGTCAGCTCGCGACGCTGCACGGCGGGCGCCTCGACGCCAGCAGCTCCGGTCCCGGCCGCGGCAGCGAGTTCACGCTGCGCCTGCCGCGCGCCGCGCAGGATCACGCCACCACCGCCGGACCGATGATGCCTTCACCGGATCGCGTCGCCGCACCCGGCGAGCGTTGCAGGCGATTGCTGATCGTCGACGACAACGTCGACGCCGCCGATTCGCTCGCGCAGATGCTGCACCTCGCCGGCTTCGAGACTCGCGTCGCCTACGACGGCCGCACGGCGATCGAGATCGCCGAACTGATGCGCCCCGACGCCGTGCTGCTGGACCTCGGCCTGCCGCTGATGAGCGGCCACGACGTCGCGCGCCGCCTGCGCAGCCAGCCTTGGGGCCACGA
>JADLDF010000384.1 GCA_020846815.1 Gammaproteobacteria bacterium
CTCGCGCGCGATCCCCGAGCGCTGGCCGGCGATCTGCCAGGTGCGCATGATGAGCGAGACGCCGCTGGTGCCGGACGTCGAGCGCCTGGAATCGATGATCGCGCAGGAAACCAGCGTCGCGGCCTGAGGGCCGCGCAATCACTCCCAGGCCTGAGGGCCGCGCAATCACTCCCAGGCCTGAAGGCCGCGCGATCACTCGCGGGCCTGAAGGTCACCCGATCGCTCACGGCTCCGAAGCCGCCGCCGCATCGGGCCGCCGCCCGCGTCAACCCCAGGCGAGATCGCCCGCCAGCCCCTGCAGCAACCCGATCGCCGCGATCGCCGCGGTCTCGGTGCGCAGCACGCGCGGGCCGAGTCCGACCGCGACGAAGCCGTGGGCGAGGGCTGTGCGGATCTCGCTCTCGCTGAGTCCGCCCTCGGGTCCGATCAGCAATGCGATCCCGTGGTAGGCCGCGAGGCCGTCGGCGCCCTCAGCCATGCCTCGCACCGTCGCGACCAGCGACGCGGCTGCGCCGGGTGCCAGCACCAGCCGCGTCGCCGCGCTCGTCGCCGCACAGGCGGCCTCGAGCCGCGCGGGCGGCAGCAGCTCCGGCAGGCGATTGCGGCCGCACTGCTCGCAGGCTGCGGCCAGGATGCCCTGCCAGTGCGCGAGGCGCTTGCCGGCGCGCTCGCCGTCGAGCTGCACCACGCTGCGCTCGGTCGCGACCGGCAGGATGCGCGCGACGCCGAGCTCGGTCGCCTTCTGCAGCACCCAGTCCATCTTCTCGCCGCGGGCCAGCGCCTGCAGCAGCGTCACCGCGAGCGGCGACTCGCGTTCGATGGCCAGATGCGTCTCGGGCGTGACCCGTACGCGATGGCCCTGGACCGAGGCGATCCGCGCCGTCCATTCGCCACCGCGGCCGTCGAACAGCGTCAGCGCATCGCCGGTACCGAGCCGCAGCACGCGCGCGACGTGCGCGGCCGCCTGCTCCGGCAGCGCCAGGCTCGCGCCCGCGACCAGCGGACCGGGCACGTGGACGCGGATGTCGCGCACGCCTCAGTCCCGCACCGCGAGCTCGAGACCTTCGAGCGCGACGCGGGCCATGAGGTCGATCTCGTCCGGCGTCACGACGTAGGGCGGCATGAAGTAGATCACGTTGCCGAGCGGCCGCAGCAGCACGCCGCGCGACAGCGCATGCCGATGGATGCGCAGGTGCCGCCGTTCCTGCCAGGGAAAGGGCTCGCGGGTCGCACGGTCGCGCACGAACTCGATCGCGACGATCATGCCGAGCTGGCGCACCTCGGCGACGTTCGGGTGCCCGGCGAACGGCGCCGCGGCCGCCGCCAGCTTCTGCGACAGCGCACGGTTGCGGCTCAGCACGTCGCCCTGCTCGAACAGGTCCAGCGTCGCGAGCGCGGCCGCGCAGGCCAGCGGGTTGCCGCTGTAGCTGTGCGAGTGCAGGAACGCATTGAGCTTCACGTACTCGTCGTAGAACGCCTCGTAGACCTCGTCGGTCGTCAGCACCACCGACATCGGCAGGTAACCTCCCGTCAGACCCTTGGAGAGGCACATGAAGTCGGGCCGGATCCCGGCCTGCTCGCAGGCGAACAGCGTGCCCGCGCGGCCGAAGCCCACGGCGATCTCGTCGGCGATCAGGTGCACGCCGTGCCGGTCGCAGGCCTCGCGCAGCAGCTTCAGGTAGAGCGGGTCGTACATGCGCATGCCGCCCGCGCACTGCACCAGCGGCTCGACGACGACCGCCGCGATCTCGTCCGCGTCCGCGGCGAGCACCGTCTCGAGCTCCGCGAAGCGGCGGCGCGCGCAGTCGGCGGCGCTCTCGCCGGCCTCGCGTCCGTAGGCGTCGGGCGAGGGCACGGTGATCACGTCCATCAGCAGCGGCCGGTAGATCGCCTTGTAGAGCTCGACGCTGCCGACCGCGAGCGCGCCGAGCGTCTCGCCGTGGTAGCTGTTGGCGAGCGTCACGAAGCGCGTCTTGCGGGGCGCGCCGCGGTTCTGCCAGTAGTGGTAGCTCATCTTGACCGCGATCTCGATCGCGGCCGAGCCGCTGTCGGCGAAGAAGCAGCGTTCGAGTCCGCGCGGCGCGAGCACGCTCAGCCGCTCGGCGAGACGCACGGCCGGCTCGTGGGTGAGGCCCGCGAACATCACGTGCGGCAGCGCCTGCAGCTGCGCCGCGACCGCGGCGTTGATGCGCGGGTTGGCATGCCCGAACAGGTTGACCCACCAGGAGCTGATGGCGTCGAGATAGCGCCGCCCGTCGTAGTCCTCGAGCCAGGCGCCGGCGCCGCGGCGGATCGGCAGCAGCGGCATTTCCCGCTCGTGGTCCTTCATCTGGGTGCAGGGATGCCAGACGTGGGCCAGATCGCGCTCGCGCAGCGCGGCATTCGACAGCTTGGACATGCCGCTATTCTGGCATGCGTCGGCGCGGCAGCGGCGCCGCCGCGGATTTGGCATGATCGCGCCGTGACGAGGCAGGACACAGGACGCAGGGCCGCCGGGCCGTCGCAGACCGCAACCACTGCGGCGGGCGAGAGCAAGGGCGCGGCCCATGCCGGCACGGCTGCGGTCGCGGACCGCGGTGCTCGCGCCGGCATCAGTGCCGGTGACGATGCCGCCCACCTCGGTACGGGCGCCGTCGCCGGTGCCGGCATCGGTGGGGCGCTGCGGCTTGCGCATCGCATCGAGGTCGATGCCGCGAGCGGGCTCGCGCGCGGGCTGCGCCAGGTGCTGAGCCCCCACTGGGACGCACGGCCATCGGGCCAATCTCCTGAGCTCGTGGTCGTGCACGGCATCAGCCTGCCGCCGGGACGCTACGGCGGGCCGTGGATCGACCAGCTCTTCTGCGGCAACCTGCCGCCCGCGGCCGATCCTTACTTTGCGCAGGTCGTGGGCCTGCGCGTCTCGGCGCACGCGCTGGTGCGCCGCGACGGCCGCATCGTGCAGTACGTGCCGTTCCACCGCCGTGCCTGGCATGCCGGTGCCTCGAGCTGGTGCGGCCGCAGTGCCTGCAACGACTTCTCGATCGGCATCGAGCTCGAGGGCGCCGACACGGACCCCTACGAGGACGCGCAGTACGAGTCGCTCGCGGCGCTGCTGCACGGCCTGCTCGACGCCTATCCGACGCTCGCGCCCGACCGCCTCGTGGGGCATGACGAGATCGCACCGGGGCGCAAGACCGACCCGGGCGTATCCTTCGACTGGCCCCGGTTGCGGCGACTCGTCGCCCACCGGCCGACGGGGACGACCCAGAAGACATAACGAAACCCATGAACGACACCACCCGCGACCGCGAGGCGCCGAGCGCCTATCCGTGGCTGATCGCCTTCGTCGGCATGTTCGCGCTGTTCCTCTCGAACGGCATGACGGCCACCGGCATCACGATCTTCGATCC
>JADLDF010000385.1 GCA_020846815.1 Gammaproteobacteria bacterium
CGCTGCTGCACTTCTTCAGCCTGCCCGAGCAGGGCCGCTGGATCCTGATGTGCTCGCAGAGCCGCGACGGCGAGCTCATGACCCGCATCGAGGAAGGCCTCGGCTTCCGCGTCGCGCGCGGCTCCTCGGGCAAGGGCGGCGCACGCGCTCTGGTCGAGATGATCCGCGCGCAGCGCGAGGATCGCGGCCTGAACTCCTGCCTCTCCGCCGACGGCTCGCGCGGGCCGCGCGGCATCGCCCAGCTCGGCACCATCACGCTGGCGCAGAAGACCGACAGCCTGCTGCTGCCTGTCGCAGCTTCGGCCGACGACGCCTGGATCTGGAAAAAATCCTGGGACCGCACCGTGGTACCGAAGCCGGGCGCAACGGTACGCATCCGCATCGGCGAGCCGATCGAGGTGTCGCCCAGCCTCTCGCCCGAAGCAACCGACGCACTCCGCCAACGCCTCGAGTCGACGCTGCTCGACATGCACGCACAGCTCGACCAGACCACCGGCTTCCACGACACCGAACCACTGCGCGCGCCCAGTCCACCGGCCTAGCGTCCGTACCCGCGCCCACCGACCCGCGCAGCACCCCGCACTGTCTCCCTCGCCCGACAGAGCTGCCGGTCGCGGCTCCGCTGCCCCATAATCCATCCGGATCCGCCAGGGGACAGAACAGAATGACGATCAGAGTGATCGGGCTCCACCACCATGCCGTGCGCGTCGCGCCCTCACCGCACGAAATCGACCGTGCGCGCGACTTCTACGCCGAGGTCCTCGGACTCGCGGTCGATCCCGCGCGTCTCAGCAACAGCGGCACGCCGGGTCACTGGCTGTATGCCGGCGAGCACGGCCAGATCCACCTGATCGGCGCCAACGGCCGCCGCGGCGACGATCCGCAAGGCATCGACAACACCGAGCCGCACGTCGCGCTCGCGGTCGCGGACCTCGCCGAGGCGCGCGCCGAGCTCGAGCGCCGCGGCATCCCGTTCCGCGTCTGCGGTGCGGCGCGGGGAGTGGAGTTCATGCAGCTCTTCCTGCGCGACCCGGCCGGCAACCTCATCGAGCTGCGCCAGCACGACGCCGCGCTCGCGGGCCGCAACGCCGGCGAGGCCGGCGGCTATACCCGCGTCAAGGGCGCCGTGATGTTCGCCGACATGCGCGGCTTCACGCGCGTCTCCGAGCGTCTGAGCCCCACGCAGGTCGTGCCGCTGCTGAACGAGTACTTCGACCTGCTGACCGGCATCGCCGTGGACCATGGTGGCACGGTGTTCAGCATGGCCGGCGACGGCCTCATGGTCGGCTTCGGCGTGCCGAACGAGCAGGCCGATGCGTCGCGCCGCGCGGTCGACACCGCGCGCGAGATGCTGGCGCGCTTCGGCCGTCTCTCGTCCGAGTGGAAGCGCCGTCACGACGTCGAGACCGGCCTCGGCATCGGCATCAACGCCGGCGAGGTCATCGCCGGTCACGTCGGCTCGGCGAAGTTCACGAGCTACACGATCGTCGGCGACACGGTGAACGTCGCCTCGCGCCTCAGCCAGCGCGCCCGCGCCGGTGAGGCGCTGTTCTCCAGCGTGGTGCGTGCCAACCTCGACGACGACGAGCTGCCGCTGCTCGAGCTGCCGGCCCTGCAGCTGCGCGGCCGCGCCGCGCCGGTGCAGATCTACTGCCTGCCGGCAGCCGAACGAATCGATCTGCGCGAAGTCTGAATACCCCATCCGAAGCCGAGTGTGCGGGAGCGAAGATGCGCCCACGAGATCCTCGACCCGGTCGTCGCCGGACGGCCATCTGCAATAAGATTGCGCCGGCTGCCACCCTGTCCTTCATCGTTTTCGTGAGTCCGAGCATGAGCACCGCCGCATCGAGCGCCGCGGCCGGCGAAGCCGCCGCCGTATCCGTCGCATTCCCGACGCCATCCGCTGCCGGCGGCGCATCGCCTGCAGGCACCGCCGCGGCAGCGACGGCTTCCGCCCCGGCCAACCCGCTGCTGCCGCCCTGGTCCGGTCCCTGGGGCGGCGTGCCACCGTTCGACCGCGTGCAGCCGCAGCATCTCGGTCCGGCGCTCGAAGCCGGCATCGCCGAGACGCTGACCGAACTGCAGAAGATCGCCGACGGCCCGGCGGCGCCGAGCTTCGAGAACACGATCGCCGCGATGGAGCGCTCCGGCCGCCTGCTCGACCGCGCGGCGACGGTCTACGGCGTATTCGGCTCGACGCTGAACGACGATGCCGTACAGAAGGTGGAGCGCGAGATCGAGCCGAAGCTCGCGGCGTTCCGCGACCAGGTCACGCAGAACGAAAAGCTATTCCGGCGCATCGCCGCGGTCTACGAGACGCGCGAAGAGTCGGGCCTGACGCCCGAGCAGCAGCGCCTGACCTGGCTGCAGTACACCAACTTCGTCCGCGCCGGCGCGCGGCTCGATGCGCTGGCGAAGACGCGCCTCGCCGCGATCAACCAGCGCCTCGCGACCCTGTTCACGCAGTTCAGCCAGAACCTGCTGGCCGACGAGTCCAACCAGTACCTACTGATCGAATCACGCGAGCAGCTCGCCGGCCTGCCGGACTCGGTGATCGCCGGCGCCGCGGCCGATGCCGAGTCGCGCGGTTTCAAGGGCAAGTGGCTGATCGCGAACACGCGCTCCTCGGTGGAGCCCTTCCTGACCTACTCCACGCGCCGGAACTTGCGCGAAAAGGTCTGGCGCACCTTCGTCGACCGCGGCGACAACGGCGGCGCCACCGACAACAACGCGATCATCACCGAGGTGCTGAAGCTGCGCGCCGAGCGCGCGCGGCTGATCGGCTACCCGACCCACGCGCACTGGCGGCTCGAGGATTCCATGGCGCGCACGCCCGAGCGCGCCA
>JADLDF010000386.1 GCA_020846815.1 Gammaproteobacteria bacterium
CGGCGAGGCCTTCCGCGAACCACTGCGAAGCGAGGCCGGGCGGGTTCACGATGTAGGGCGAGCGCGTGTGGAACATCTCGTGCGCGAGCGTCAGCCGGAAGTCCTCGACGTCGAGGCCGGTGTCGAACGTGCCGACGAATGAATCCTGCAGCCCGACACCGCCGCCCGGATTGACGAGATTGCGGCGCAGGAACACGCCGTAGCGCGGCACCGTGGTGGCGTCGCCGAAGAAGCTGCCGTAGTGCGCGTAGAGCCGCTCGGTCCAGGCCAGCAGCTCGCGTGCATCGAACGGCGGCTCGCCCATCCATGCGCCGAAGAAACCTCGGTCGGTCGCGTTCTCGGGCTGCAGGCCGACGCGGCCCGCCATGTAGAACGCACGCGCGAGCCGCGCCGGCGCCGCCGGGGTCTCGAGCTCGACGTCACCGACGCCGAGGCTGCTGACGCCGCGCCCGCCGGCGGGCAGGGCCGAGAGATCCCAATGCAGCGACAGCCGGTGTGGGGCCTCGGTCTCGGGCAGCAGCAGAAACGCAAGTCCGGCGCCGGAGAACGCGCCCGCCTCGGAGCGCAGCTCGAACGGCGGCGCGGCGCCCCGGGTGCCGAGGCGGTTGTGTATGCCCGCGCGATAGCGCAGCCGCAGCGCGCCCTCGACTGCGCGCGTCGCGCGCCAGACGCGTATCGCGGCCGCGCCCTCGCCGTCGTCGCGCACCGCCAGCGGCAGCGTGCCGCGCGCGTCGCTCGCCTGCACCTCGATCTCGCGGGCGACCGTATCGACGTTCGACTGCACGTGCGGCATGCGCAGCTCGAGCGGCGGTTCGGCGCCGTCCCTGCCCTCGGCGGCGCCGGCAGATCGATCCCAGCGGATCGCGACCTCGACCGCCTCGATCTCGCCCCCGGCAGCCGGCAGGAGCTTCAGCACGACTTGCAGCGCGGCGGATGGAAGCCCATCGGCGTGGCCGCAGGGAATCGCCCAGGACAGCAGCGACGCCAGCAGCGTCGCGAGCGGGACCCCGTTACGCACCCGGCGAGCGGGCGCGCGACGCAAGGCAGTGGCATGGATCAAGCGTGCAGTCTCCCGTGGTTGCGGAGACTGTACCGGCGTGCGACAGGCCGTGTCAGCTAGCGGCACCCGCCGTGCCGGCACCGGGCAAACCACCCACCGTCGCCGCAGCGCCGCACGCCGCCGCGACGATCGGCTTGGAGAGGAAGTCGCTCATGCCGCAGACGATGCAGCACTCGCGATCCTCCGCGAGCGCGCTCGCGGTCAGCGCGATGATCGGCACCGACGCGATGGGACCGTCGAGTGCGCGGATGCGTGCCGTGGCCTCGTAGCCGTCCATCTCGGGCATCTGGCAGTCCATCAGCACCAGGTCAAACGACTGGCGGCTCGCGGCCTCGACAGCCTGGCGACCATCCTCGGCCACGACGACCTCGCAGCCGAGCTTGCGCAGCAGCGAGATCGCGAGGAAGCGATTCACCGCATTGTCCTCGGCGAGCAGCACGTCGAGGCGCGCCTTTTCGTTCTCGGGCAGCGATGCGGGAGTCATGATGGTCGCGGCGGGGGTCCGGATGGCCTCCGAAGCAGGGGATCAGCGGCTTTATCGGCGCCGGCGGCCGCGTCTTGAGGACGCGCCGGGCTGCGCAGCCTCGGCAGGTCCGATACCATGGAACGTCGGCAACCGCCGTGCGGCCTGCAACTCGGTGCCGCGGGAACTCGGTGGCCGTTTTTCCCTCTGCCTTACGTATTCCTGATGTACCACGCTCCATGCCCATGCTCCTGCGGCACGCCCCCGTAGCCCTCGCCTGTGCCGTGCTGGGCGGCTGCGCGGTCGGGCCGGATTACCGGCCCTCGGCTCCCGAGACGCTGCGGATTCCGGAAGGGTTCACCCAGGCATCGCCTGCGCCGGGCTCCGCCCAGGCGGCCGAAGCGGAGCAGATGCGCTGGTGGCCGGCGTTCGAGTCCCCCGAGCTGTCGCAGCTCGTCGAGCGGGGTCTTGCCGCGAACCTCGACGTCGAACAGGCCGGTGCGCGCGTCCGCCAGGCACGGGCCGCGCTGCGCAGCGCACGCGGCGGCCTGCTGCCGTCGCTGTCGGTGGGAGCCTCGGCCTCGCGGCGCAACGGCAGTGACGCCTCCGCCGTCACGACCACGGGCGACGCGACGCTCTACGATGCCGGCTTCGACGCGGCCTACGAGCTGGACCTCTTCGGCGGCGTGCGGCGCTCGGTCGAGGCGGCGCGCGCCGATTCCGACGCGGCGCTCGCCCAGCTGCGCTCGACGCAGCTCACGATCGCTGCCGAGATCGCGCTGAACTACCTCGATGCGCGCGCCGCGCAGGAGCGCCTGCGCCTCGCTCGCGACAATCTCGCGGCGCTCGACGAGACGCTGGAAATCGTCGGCTTTCGCGTACAGGCCGGGCTCGTCGGTTCGCTCGATCAGGAACAGGCGCGCCAGCTGCGCGCGCAGACGGCCGCCAGCCTGCCGGCGCTGGAGCAGGCCGGCGCGCTCGCAGCCCATCGCCTGGCCGTCCTGCTCGCGGAGCCGCCCGGCGCCGCGGCGACGCTGCTCGCCCCGACGGGCCCGCTGCCCCTCGCGCCCGGGCCCGCGGCGGCGCCGATCCCGGCCGAGGTCATCCGCCGGCGTCCCGACGTCGCCGTGGCCGAGCGGTCGCTCGCGGCCGAAGTCGCGCGCATCGGCTTGCGGCAGGCCGATCTCTATCCGGCGCTGCGTCTCTCGGGTTCGTTCGGTGGCTCGGCGACCTCGGTCTCGCAGATCCGCGATGCCGCCTTCAGCACGCTCGCCGCCAGCCTCTCGGCGCCGCTCTTCCAGGGCGGGCAGCTGCGCGCTGCCGTCGAGGGACAGCGCGCCGCGGCCGATGCCGCGCTCTACGGCTATCGCCAGGCGGTGCTGCTCGCCCTCGAGGACGTCGAGAACGCGCTGCTCGCGCTGTCGTCGGCCGAGAGGCGACGCAGCGAGCTCGACATCGCGGCGACGGCCGCGCAGAACGCCGTCGCCCTCGCGCGCACGCAGTATCGCGCCGGCCTCATCGACTTCCAGTCGCTGCTCGAGTCGGAGCGCGCAGTGCTCTCGAGCGAGGACAGCCGCGTCACGGCCCGCGCCGACCAGGCGGCCGCGACCGTGCAGCTCTACAAGGCCCTCGGCGGCGGATGGCAGGTGGCGCCACAGCCGGCGAGCATGACCCGCTCTGCCACGACGAGGCCCTGATGGATCATCCGACCGTCGCTCCGGACGACAAGCAAGGCGAGGCCGCCGTGGACGTCGATGACTTCCTCGGCCGCAAGCCGCGCAAGCCCTATGTCCGCTACCTCACCTGGGCTGCCGGCGTCGTCGGCCTGCTGCTGCTGGCGTGGATCGCGTTCCGCGTCTTCGGCGCCGGCGAGGCCGCGCCGCGCTTCGCGACCGCGCCGGTGGAGCGCGGCGACTTGCGGGTGACCGTCACCGCGACCGGCAATCTCGCGCCGACCAACCAGGTCGACGTCGGCACCGAGATCTCGGGCACCGTCACGCGCGTCGACGTCGACAACAACGACCGGGTCACGCAGGGCCAGGTGCTCGCGCGCATCGACACCTCGCGGCTCGAGGACGCGGTCAACCAGAGCCGGGCCGCGTTGCAGTCCTCGCAGGCGCAGGTAGCACTGGCCGAGGCGACCGTGGCCGAGGAGCGCGCCGATCTCGCACGTCTCGAGGAGGTCTACAAGCTTTCCGGCGGCCGCGTGCCGGCGGCGGCCGAGCTCGACGCGGCGCGCGCCGCCCACGAGCGCGCGCTCGCCAACCTGCGCGTCGCGCGCGCCGCGGTCGCGCAGGCCCGCGCGCAGCTCTCGTCGAACCAGACGCAGCTTTCCAAGGCGATCATCCGCTCGCCCGTGAACGGCGTCGTGCTCTCGCGCCAGATCGAGCCCGGACAGACCGTTGCGGCATCGCTGAACGCGCCGGTGCTGTTCACGATCGCCGAGAGCCTCGGCCAGATGCAGCTCGAAGTGAAGGTCGACGAGGCCGACGTCGGCCAGGTGCGCGAGGGCCAGAAGGCGAGCTTCGAAGTCGACGCCTTTCCCGGACGCGAGTTCGAGGCCAGGGTGCAGCGCGTCGACGTCGGTGCCAATGCCACCGGCAGCTCCAGCGCCTCGTCGTCCGCCAGCAGCACCTCGTCGGGGCAGGTCGTCTCGTACACGGCCGTGCTGACGGTCGCCAATCCCGAGCTGATCCTGCGGCCCGGCATGACGGCGACGGCCGATATCGTCACGGGCGAACGGAACAACGTGCTGCTCGTGCCGAATGCCGCGCTGCGCTTCACGCCGGCCGGGGCAGCGGGCAGCCGACCCCCCGCCAGCGGCGGCGTGACCAGCGTGCTGGTGCCGCGCGGGCCGCGCGGCAACCGCGCCGCGAGCGAGCGCGAGGTCGGCATCGGGCGCGGCAGCCGCCAGACCCTCTACGTGCTCGGTGCGGACGGCCAGGCGCAGCCGCTGATGGTGACGGTCGGGGAGTCGAACGGCAGCGAAACCGAGGTCACGGGCAACGAGCTGCGCGAAGGCATGCAGGTCGTGACCGGCCAGCTCGCGGCCCGGGCGCAGCGTTGAGGCAGGGGTCATGGCCGCTCCCCCTCCCCGCCTGATCTCGCTGCGTGCAGTGACCAAGACTTTCGGCGAGGGCGCCGTGGCGTTCCAGGCGCTGAAGGGCGTCGATCTCGACATCGACGAAGGTGATTTCGTCGCGATCATGGGGCCGTCGGGCTCGGGCAAGTCCACGGCCATGAACATCATCGGCTGCCTCGACGTGCCGACGAGCGGCGCGTTCCTGTTCAAAGGTGTCCACGTCGAGCGCCTCAGCCGGGACGAACGGGCACTGCTGCGTCGCCGCTACCTGGGATTCGTGTTCCAGGGATTCAATCTGCTCGCGCGCACCTCGGCGCTCGAGAACGTCGAGATGCCGCTGCTCTATCGCGGCGAGAGCAAGTCCGCGCGACGCACCGCAGCGCTCGCGGCGCTCGATCGCGTCGGCCTGAAACCCTGGGCGGGGCACACGCCCTCCGAGCTCTCGGGCGGCCAGCAGCAGCGCGTGGCCATCGCCCGCGCCATCGTCACCCACCCGCAGGTGCTGCTCGCCGACGA
>JADLDF010000387.1 GCA_020846815.1 Gammaproteobacteria bacterium
AAGCCCTGTTCGACCTGTTCTATCTCGCGCCGGGGCGATCGCGCCTGTTCTCGAAGCTGCCGGAGCTCGCGATCCCGCGACGCTTTCAGTGGCAGCGCCTGAAGGAATACACGGCACGCGTGCAGTCACCCTCGCGGCGGGCGTATATCGACGGGCGGATCAGGGCACTGAAAGCCGCGACACGGGGTGCCGTCAGCCGCGGTTCCTGAAGCCGAGCGCTTCGGCCCCAGGCGTCGATGAGGATCGTCCTCGATACCAATCTGCCGTGCAGTGCATTGATCGTTCCGGGAGGAATCGCCGATCGAATCCATGCAGCCTGGCGGGACCGGCGCTTTGCGCTCCTGACCTGTGAGGAATAGCTCGAAGAATCTCGCCGCATGACTCGCCACCCGCGGATCAAGCGATGCATCGGTCCCGCCACCGCAGGGACGGTGTACAACGAACTGCGTCGCCTTCAGCGCCGAAGATCGTCGAGGAAGACATAGCGCCGCTCATGGCCCTACCCATCCCTCATGTGCGGGACTCCGCCCTTTCGATGGCTCACGGCAGCGGGCTCGAGTTTGGCTTTGGTGACTATCTTTTTGGCCAAGGAGAGCCGATGTGAATGCCGTAGCCAAGCTGTTCAAATCGGGGCGTAGCCAGGCCGTGCGGCTTCCCAAAGCCATGCGCTTCGAAGGAGAAGAAGTCATTGCCAAACGGTTCGGCAACGGTGTGCCGCTATTGCCTGTGGAAGCTCCCTGGCAATTGATGCAGGAGGCGATGAACGAGTTCGAGCCCAGTCTTGAGCTTCGGCGCGAGCAGCCTGAACAGCAGACCCGCGAAGACTGGCCGCAATGACGGCTGCACGCTACCTGCTGGATACCAACACCTGCATCTACATCATCAACCGCCGTCCTGCGAAGGTTTTCGAGCATCTTGCGGGACGGCACGTCGGCGACATCGCCATCTCCAGCATCACCGGCGCGGAGCTGGCCTTTGGCGTCGCGAGAAGCGGTTCGCAGCGCAATCAAGACGCGCTCGACAAATTCCTCGCACCGCTGGACATCCTGCCTTTCGACGAGGATGCCATGCGCCGCTACGGCGTCGTAAGCAGTGACCTCGAGCGCGAAGGCACACCTATCGGCGCGCTGGATCTGCTGATTGCAGCCCACGCACTGGCATTGAACGCCACGCTGGTGAGCAACAATCTGCGCGAGTTTCAGCGCATCAAAGGGCTGTCTTTGGAGAACTGGCTGGACGGCCACGGCTGACCTTCACGTCGATGCCGGATGGGGTCGTCATCCTGCGCATGAAGAACGAGCGCATTTTCGGGCTCGCGGGCCTGCTGCACAGGATAAGGCCGGAGATCCGTGCCCATCGAGATGTCGTCGCCGTGATGACGCTCGACGGGAACGTGCTGAAACTCGCCGGAATCCTGCCCGTCGCGGCTGCCGCGCGGAGCTAGCCGCTCGCTCCGAGCTCGCCTGTCGCGGGTTCGCCGATCACGAACCGGCGTCGCGCAGCCGCGCCACTCGCGCTGCGAGCGCGCGGCCACCTGCCGCACCGCCGTCGCTGCCGGCTTCGAGCAGCTCGATGCCGGCGCGCGAGCCGGCGAGCGCGGCCTGCACGGCATCGAGATAGCGCTGCGGACTCGCAGCGTCGAGCAGCACCTGCACCGGCACGCGCGCGGCATCGATGCGATGGCGCAGGTCGTCGGCCGCGACCGCCGCCGCCAGCGCCGGGCCGGCGGCGCCCGACAGCAGCAGCGCGAACGCGCGCTCGTGGACCTGCAGCGTGTCGACGCGCGGCGCACCGCGCCAGGCATGGCCGCGACGGCGCAGGCACCACGGGTGGAACAGGCCGGCGTCGGTCGCGCGGATCCAGGCATGCGCGAGGTGGCCCCCGTGCCAGGCCACTTCCGGCACCTCGGCGAACGCGGCGACGATCGCTTCGCGATCCGCGGCCGGCCAGCAGTACGGCTGCCAGGCGACGACCCGGCGCATCTCGAACGGCGCGCCACCTCCGGCGTGGGCCGCGATCGCCAGCGCGAGCGTGGCACCGGCGCCGAGGCCGAGCAGGGTCACCGGACCTTCGCCCGGCAGGGTCTTCAGCGCCTCGGCGACCTGTGCCGATACGCCGTCGACCAGCCGCGCGCGTTCACTGGCGCGGCCAGCGGATGCCGCGATGCCGACGGACTCGCCGTGGCCCGGCAGGTCGGGCGCGGTGGCACTGAAGCCCGCGACGGCGCAGGCCGCGAGCAGATCGTCGATCGCGGCGGCGCTCTCGGTCGCGTCGTGCAGCACGACCAGGCGGACGCGATCGTTCCGTGACGCGATGACCGGCGCCAGCGCGCGGGCGTGCAGCTGTGCGCCCGGCGCACCGAGGAAGCCTCGCCCGGTCGTGATCGCGTCCGCGTTCACCCTCGCGCTCGCGTCTGCGTCTACGTCTGCGTCCGCTCTCGCGTTCGCCTCGCCACTGGCCGTGACGACGGACGCATGGGCAAACGCAGCGCTCGCCGCCGCCGGCCAGGAGCGCGGGCTGTCCGGTGTCTCGCGGATGGCGCGCAGCAGGAACTCGCTGGCCGCGGCCTCGACCTCGGCCGGCGTCGGCAGCCCGCGGATCTCGAGCCCGGCGCGCGTGACGCCGAGACGCGCGAGGTGAACGTGCAGTGGATCGCCGGCGGCGGCCGTGATCAGCGTCGGCACGCACGAGTCGCGCACCGCGCCGGTCGCGTCGGCGTGGAAGGCGGCGCGATAGGCGACGTCGTAGCCCCGCCAGTTGCGCAGCACTTCGAGCAGATGGCGCTGCGTGCGCTCCGGCGGCGCCATGTCGTAGTCCATGCGGCCGGCGGCGCTGCGCTTGAACCAGGGGAAGAATACCGTCTGCTCGCGCATCCGCGACCACAGCCAGGTCAGGTGCGCGCCGTCCCAGCGCGGCACGATCGGCGGCAGATAGTCGCGGTCGATCTCCGCGAGCTCGGCCGGCGTCATCTGCGAGATGCCGTTCGCGGCGATCGCGACCACGCGCTGCGGATGGCGTGCCGCGACCGACAGCGCCTCGCGCGCGCCGGTGTGGAAGCCGTAGATGGCCACACGCGCGATACCGAGCACTTCGAGCAGGGCCGCGACGGCGTCGCCGTACTGGTCGAAATGCGGCGCGCGATCGGGCAAGGGATCGGACTGGCCGCAGCCGGGCCGGTCGGGTGCGAGCATGGTGAAGCGATCGCTCCAGCGCAGCATCAGGTCGACGAAATCGAGTGAAGACTGCGGCGACTGGTGCAGCAGCAGCAGCAGCGGACCCTGGCCGGCACGACGATAGTGGACCAGCCGCCCGTCGACGACGGCGTAATGCCTGGAAATCGGGATCATGCGGCGGCTCCTCGTGATGCACAGGCCGGGCGATGCGCACGTCGGCGCGCGGAACGGCGCCGGCGCTGCATTATCCTCCGGGATCAGCTTGAGCGGCACGCTTCGCCAGCCACCGCATGCCGCCGCCGCGGTGATTCACGCCCGTCAACGAGCCCTCGTCCTTCGCCTGGGCCAGCAGCGAGGCCGGACGTCTTGCGCAGTACCTGCGCGGCCGCGGCTTTGATCTCGAGCTGTCGCTGGCGCGCGGCGCATGCTCTTCGTCCTGGCAGAAAGCGGCGAAGACAGCCCGCTAAGCCGCCACGGTCAACGAAGGCTTGGGAGCCGGCGCGCTGCTGCGGATCAGATGATCGAAGGCCGACAGCGCCGCGGTCGAGCCCGCGCCCATGGCGATGACGATCTGCTTGTAAGGCACCGTGGTCGCATCTCCGGCCGCGAATACGCCCGGCACGGACGTCTGGCCGCGATCGTCGATGACGATCTCGCCGCGCGGCGAGAGCTCGATCGTGCCCTTGAGCCATTCGGTGTTCGGCAGCAGGCCGATCTGCACGAAGATGCCCTCGAGCGCAACCTCGTGCACCTCGTTGCTGCCGCGGTCCTTGTAGGTCAGGCCCACGACCTTCTGGCCATCGCCCCGCACCTCGGTGGTCAGCGCGTTCACGATGACCTCGACGTTCGGCAGGCTGCGCAGCTTGCGCTGCAGCACTTCGTCGGCGCGCAGCCTGGTGTCGAACTCGATCAGCGTCACGTGGCTGACGATGCCGGCAAGATCGATCGCCGCCTCGACGCCGGAATTGCCGCCGCCGATGACCGCGACGCGCTTGCCCTTGAACAGCGGGCCGTCGCAATGCGGGCAGTAGCAGACACCCTTGGTGCGGTACTCGGCCTCGCCCGGCACGTTCATGTTGCGCCAGCGCGCGCCGGTCGCGAGCACCACGCTGCGCGCCTTCAGCGCAGCGCCGCCGGCGAGCTGCACCTCGACCAGGCCGCCCGGCTCGCTGGCCGGCACCAGCTTCTCGGCGCGCTGCAGGTTCATGATGTCGACGTCGTAGGCGCGCACGTGCTGCTCGAGCGCGGTGGCGAGCTTCGGCCCCTCCGTCTCCTTGACGGAGATGAAGTTCTCGATGCCCATGGTGTCGAGCACCTGGCCGCCGAAGCGCTCCGCGGCGACGCCGGTGCGGATGCCCTTGCGCGCGGCATAGATCGCCGCCGCGGCGCCGGCCGGGCCGCCGCCGACGACCAGCACGTCGAACGGCGCCTTGCCCTTGATCTTCTCGGCCTCGCGCGCCGCCGCGCCAGTGTCGAGCTTGGCGAGGATCTGCGCGAGCTCCAGGCGCCCGGAGGAGAAGAACTCGCCGTTCAGGAACACGACCGGCACGGCCATGACCTGCCGCGCCTCGACCTCCTGCTGGAACAGCGCGCCGTCGATCGCAACGTGGCGGATGCGCGGGTTGACCACGCTCATGAGGTTCAGCGCCTGCACGACGTCCGGGCAGCTCTGGCAGGTGACGGAGAAATAGGTCTCGAACAGGTAGTCGCCGTCGAGCGCACGCGCCTGCTCGAGCAGCTCCGGCTCGACCTTGGGCGGATAGCCGCCGACCTGCAGCAGCGCCAGCACCAGCGAGGTGAACTCGTGGCCGAGCGGCATGCCGGCGAACGTGACCGAGACGTCGCTGCCGACGCGGCGGATCACGAACGAGGGGC
>JADLDF010000388.1 GCA_020846815.1 Gammaproteobacteria bacterium
ACGACACCCTGCTCAACGACTATTTCGACAAGGAACGCACCATCGTGATCACGACGCACCAGGTGGAGGAGGTCGAGAACCTGCTCACCGACGTCGTGTTCATCCACCACGGCCGGGTGGTGCTCGACGCCCCGGTCGAATCGCTGGCCGGGCGTTTCGTGCAGCTCATCGTCGCGCCCGCCCACCTCGCCGCGGCGCGCGCGCTGCAGCCCTTCCACGAGCGTGAAGTGTTCGGTCGTGTCGCGCTGACGTTCGAGGGCCGCACGGCCGCGGAGCTCGCGGCCTACGGCGAGACGCGCACGCCGTCGATCGCCGACCTGTTCGTCGCCAGGATGCAGGGGATGCCGTCATGACGCCGAGCCGGACCTTCCTGACCCTGGTCCGCCGCGAGTTCTGGGAGCATCGCGGCCTGCTCTGGGCGCCGGCGATCGTTGCCGCGCTGCTGGTCGTGTTCACGCTGATCGGCGGTGGCATGCCGCAAGGCTCGATCGAGGTGCGCCTCGACGGGGAGACGGGCGGCTTCCTCGCGGCGATGAGCGGCGAGCGGCAGCGCATGTTCTTCGGCATCGTGGTCGCCGGGATGATGGTGCCGCAGCTCATCGTGGCCATGGTCGTCACCTTCTTCTACCTCCTCGATTCGCTGTACAGCGAGCGCAAGGACCGCAGCATCCTCTTCTGGAAGTCGCTGCCGGTGTCCGATGCGGCGACCGTCGGCTCCAAGGCCTTCGTCGGTCTCGTGGCCGTGCCGCTGCTGGTCTATGTGCTGGCGATGATCGTGAGCCTGGTGGTGTTCGCGGTGCTGTCGGCGAAGTACTCCGGTACCGCGCTCGCGCCGCTGATCGAGTGGCACGGCGTCGACTGGCTGGCGCTGCAGGGCGTGCTGCTGCTGAACATCCTGGTCGCGGCGCTCTGGTACTCGCCGATCGTCGCCGTGCTGCTGATGATCTCGGCGGCGGCACGCCGCGCGACGGTGCTGTGGGCCGTCGTGCCGCCGCTCGCGCTGGTTTCGGTGGAACACGGCGCTTTCGGCACCGACCACGTGCTGCGCTTCCTCGGCTACCGCTTCTCGGGCTTTTTCGACGCCATGGGCATGAGCTTCGGTCGCAGCGGCGGCGGCTCGGCCGCCGAGCAGGCGCAGCGCGTCGAGATGCTCTACGACCGGATCAACGCCGCGCCGCTGCTGCTGAACGTCGACCTATGGCTCGGCGTCGCCGCGGCAGTCCTGCTGCTCGCGATCGCCGTGCGGCTGCGCCGTTGGCGCGACGACACCTGAACGACGAACGGAATTCGCTGGCCAGGGACGGCTGGCGATCTGCGGGAGCTTTGCCGCATCGCCTCGGGTTTGCCCAAGAGGCGCAGCACGGTGTCGGGCGCGGTCAGCGCGTCGCCGAGGGCGACAGGGGTGTTCCGATGGTCGTCATCGCCGCTCCCACGTTAGACTGGCCACAGTCTAACCGCCATGCCGACCCACGGAGCGTTCGTGTCGAATCCCGACGTCGTCGCCGGAGCCGTCGAGCCCGCGGACGCGGACGCCGGCGCGGCGGCGGCCGCTGCGCCGGCGGGCCTGCGCAGCGCGGCCCAGGGCTCGTCGCTGCATCTCGAACTGACGGGCGAGTGGCGCGCCACCGAAGTGGCGGCGCTCGAGCGCCAGCTCGATGCGCTGCCGCTAGAGGGCGTCACGGAAGTGATCGTGCGTACCGCCGGCGCGGCCGCGCTCGATCTCTCGGGCGCATGGCTGCTGCACCGACTCGACCTGCGCGTGCAGGCCGCGGGCGCCACGCTGCGCTGGGCGGACGGTCTGCCGGAGCTGGTGCGCCTGGTCGCCGAGACGCTCGGCCATGACGGCGACCCGGATGTGGTCGCGGCCGCGGCCCGGGCCGCGGCGCTGCCGCCGCTGCCGATCGCTGCGCTCGGCCGCGAGGTCGTCGAGCGCGCGCTGGAGATGCGCCGCGGCCTCGAGTTCATAGGCGAGACCAACGAACGCCTCGTCGCCTCGGCGCTGCAGCCGCGGCTGTGGCGGCCGATCTCGATCGCTCGGCACGTCTACGACACCGGCATCACGGCGATACCGATCGTCTCGCTGATCGCGTTCCTGATCAGCGTGATCATCGCCTACATGGGCGCACAGCAGCTGCTGAAGTTCGGCGCCGACATCTTCGTCGTCGACCTGGTCACGGTCGGCGTGCTGCGCGAGATGGGCGTGCTGCTGACGGCGATCATCGTCGCCGGCCGCTCGGGCAGCGCGTTCGCGGCCGAGATCGGCGCGATGCGGCTCAACGAGGAGGTCGATGCGCTGAAGGCGACCGGCGTCAATCCGATCGACGTGCTGGTGATCCCGCGCACCATCGGGCTGGTGGTCTCGATGCCGCTGCTGACGGTGATCGCCGACGCGGTCGGCCTCGCCGGCGGAGCGCTGCTCTGCAGATTCCTGCTGGACATGCCGCTGGTGCAGTACCTGCAGCGCATGGACGAGGCCATTGCATCGACCACGTTCTGGGTCGGCATCATGAAGGCGCCGGTGTTCGCGCTGCTGATCGCCGCCTCGGGCGTCTACCGCGGCATGCAGGTGCGCGGCTCGTCGCGCGAGCTCGGCCGGCTGACGACGGTCGCCGTGGTGCAGTCGATTTTCCTGGTGATCCTCGCCGACGCCGTGTTCGCGGTGCTGTTCATGGAGCTCGACATCTGATGGCCGCGGTGCCGGCGATCGAGGTGCGCGGGGTCGTCAACCGCTTCGGCGCCCAGGTCGTGCACGACGGTCTCGACATGAGCGTCCAGCCCGGCGAGGTGTTCGGCATCGTCGGCGGCTCGGGCTCGGGCAAGTCGGTGCTGCTGCGCACGATCCTCGGGCTGCACCGCCCGCAGGCCGGTTCGGTGCGCGTCTTCGGTCGCGATCTGACGCGGCTCGGTGACCGAGAGCTGCGCGAGATCAAGGCGGGGTACGGTGTGACCTTCCAGGCCGGCGCACTGTTCACCGCGCTGACGGTGCTGCAGAACGTGCAGCTGCCCATGATCGAGCACCTGTCGCTCGATCGCGAGGCGCTCGACGGGCTCGCGATGCTGAAGCTGCGGCTCGTGGGCCTGCCGGCGGACGCGGCCTTCA
>JADLDF010000389.1 GCA_020846815.1 Gammaproteobacteria bacterium
GGCCGGCATGCGCGGCATCGTTTCGTTTAGGATCGAAACATGAGCTCGAGCGCCCGGTTGGGATACGTCGACGGCCGCCACGGCCAGGTCCATTACACCGTGCAGGGCGACGGTCCGCCGGTGCTGCTGCTGCACTGGGCACCGTCGAACGCCCGGCAGTACGAGCAGGTCATGCCCGTGCTCGCGGCGCGAGGCCTGCGCGTGATCGCGTTCGACCTACCGGGCTACGGCCGCTCCCACAAGGACACCGCGGGCTGGACCTGCGAGCAGCTCGCCGAGGAGCTCGCCGTGGCCTGCGACGGACTCGGTATCGACCGCGGCCGCGTCGTCGGCGGGCACCTGTCGGCCGCGGTCGCCGCGGAGCTCGCGATCCTGCAGCCCGAGCGCTGGCCGAAAATCGTGCTCGACGGCTCGCCGACGCTGACAGGCGAGCAGATGGCCGCACTGATGAGGCGCTTCGTGGGCCTGTCGCCGCGCTTCGACGACTCGGGCTCCCACAAGACCTTCGTCTGGGACATGACCGAGGCCTTTCTCGGTGAGTGGGATCCGGACTACCGGGCGACGCCGCAGAACATCGCCGTGCAGTACGGCTTCATGGCCGACTATCTGCAGATGGGCTACGCGGCACTACGTGCCTTTCT
The DNA here is from genome assembly GCA_020846815.1 of Gammaproteobacteria bacterium. The sequence goes on from JADLDF010000389.1 coordinate 642, forward strand.
CGAGCCCGATGCGCCCAAGGGCGGCCTCGCGACCTATCGGGCGATCGAACGCTGGCCACTGGTGCGCGCGCGCGTTCTGGCGCTGACCGCGGAACGCGAGGCGCTGCGGCCGGGCCATGCGAAGGCCGTCTCGCTGCTGCAGGACGTGCGCGAGCACTGCTTCCCGGGCTCGCATCCGCTGATGAACCCGGCGCGCGCGGTCGAGTACGCGGACGTGATCGCACGCTTTCTGAAGGAGCCCTGAGCCGTACGGGTCCAGGCGCCGGGCGCCGGCGCGGATCGAGCGGCCGATCAGAGACCGTGCGATGACGCCGGGGAACCTGCGACGAGGTCGGTCTCCCCGCCACCCGCGTCGCCGTTCCTGCCGATCTGGCCGGCATCCACGCCCACACCTGCGGCGGCGGCAGCCCCGACCACGGCGACGGCGACTGCCGCCGCAGCCGCGGGCGCGCGCACGGGCTGAACGGCGGCGACCGGCACGGCGAGATTGCCGGCGATGGGCGCGCGGCGCTCTTCCAGACTCTCGACGGCCGCCGCGGCCACAGGCGTCGCGACCACGGTCACCGTGACGCCGGCAGCGGCCGCGTCCGGCTCGCGATAGGACGTGCCGACCAGCCAGGCCGGCAGCGACAGCGCGCTCGCCAGCGACACCAGCAGGGAGCAGGCATAGGGCACGGCCTGGATCGCCAGCACCACCTTCCAGGTCTCGAGGTCCGGACTCGAGGTGATCGGGATGCCCGCGACGCCCCAGGCTGCGAGCAGCAGCGCGGCGAGCATCAGCGTCTCCTCGCGGGCCGCGCCGAAGGCGCGCAGCAGGCCCTGCCGGCTGGCGTTCTTGGGCGTGCGGAAGAACGGCTCGCTGCGCGTCGCGAGTCCCTTGAGCACCGCGAAACCGATGGTGTGCGACAGCGACAGCCCGGCGAGCGCCGCGGCGATCGTCTGGCGCAGGCTCGCGCCGACCGCGCTGCGATACAGATGGACCAGCTTGACGATCTTGAACACGAACAGCGACAGCGGCAGCACAGAGAACATCATCAGCGGCGCGTCGTACTCGAGCGGCGAGGAGATCATCAGGATCGACCAGGCGAGCGCCGCGAAGTTGAACACGAGGTTGAAACCATCGGCGACCCAGGGCAGCCAGCCGGCGATGAAGTGGTAACGCTGTCCCGGTGCGAGCCGGTTGCGGGTGCTGCCTTTCAGCAGGCCCCAGTGCGCCTTGAGGATCTGCATCGCGCCGTAGGCCCAGCGGAAGCGCTGCTTCTTGAAGTCGACGAAGGTGTCGGGCATCAGCCCGCGGCCGAAGCTGCGCGAAGTGTAGTGCGCGCCGTAGCCGGCTTCGAAGATCGACAGGCCCAGCTCCGCGTCCTCGCAGATGCACCACTCGGCCCAGCGGCTGACGTGATCGAGCACGTCGCGGCGCACCAGGGTCATCGTGCCGTGCTGGATGATCGCGTTGCGCTCGTTGCGCGTGACCATGCCGACGTGGAAGAAGCCGCGGTACTCGGCATAGGCCATGGCCTTGAATGCGCTCTCGTGCGCATCGCGGTAGTCCTGCGGGGCCTGCACGATCGCGATCTGCGGGTCGGAGAAAGCCGGCACGAGCTCGCGCAGCCAGTCGCGCTCGACGACGTAGTCGCTGTCGATGACCGCGACGATCGCGGCGTCCTTCGCGGTCTGGCGCAGCGCAAAGTTCAGCGCGCCGGCCTTGAAGCCCTCGAGCGGCGCGACGTGGAAGAAACGGAAGCGCGGGCCGAGCTCGGCGCAGCGCGCCTCGACCGGACGCCAGGTGTCCTCGTCCTTGGTGTTGTTGTCGATCACCAGGACTTCGAAGTCCGGATAGTCGAGCCGCGCGAGCGCCTCGAGCGTCTCGATGACCATGGCCGGCGGCTCGTTGTGCGCCGGGACGTGGATCGAGACCTTGGGCAGCCCGAGCGCGCCCGCCACGGCCGCGGCCTCGGTGTCGGACTCGGCCTCGACGCGGCGCGGCGCGGTGTTCAGCAGCCGCTGGCGCGCCGTGACCCAGCGCGCCTCGGCCCATTCGTGCGCCTCGGTGAACAGCACCAGGATCACGCCGAGCGTGCCGAGGAACATCAGCAGCCCGATCAGCACGCTGGTGAGATCGAGATACTGCTGGCTGTAGTCGTAGAAGACCCAGACCGCCGCCGTCGCCGTCGCGTAGACGACCACGGCAAGGAAGCCGCGACCCGAAGTGCGCAGCGTGCGGCTGTTGACGAACAGCACCGCCAGCGCAATCAGCGCCAGCGCGACCGACAGGCCCGCGAGGGTGCGCCACTCGGGCATGCGCACGATGGGCTCGGTGAACGGGAACTTGGCCTGGCGCGTGACGTCGTAGACGCCCCAGTACGCACCGACCGCGCCCTCGATACCCTCCTTCCAGGGCTGGTCGAAGGCTTCCATGACGTAGTAGATCCAGCCCTGCTTCTCGGCATGCGACAGGAAGCGGCGCAGGAACAGCGCCTCGTTCGAGACGCTCGCGACCGCCGAATCGCGCGTGCGGCCGTTGCTCGGCCAGCCGACCTCGCCGATGACGATGGGCTTGTCCGGAAAGGTCTGCTGCAGCAGCAGCATCTTGTCGATCGAGTACTGCACAGCCTGTTCGACGTCGATGCCTTCCCAGTAGGGCAGCAGGTGCACCATGAGGAAGTCGACGTGCTCGGCGAGCTCCGGGTTCTTGATCCAGACGTGCCAGGGCTCGGCCGTGCTGACCGGCTGGCCGATCTGCTCGCGGGCGCGATCGAGGTATTCGTACATGACCTCGAGCGGCACGTCGTTGCGCAGCACGACCTCGTTGCCGACCAGCACGCGGACCACGTTCTTGTGCTCGCGCGCGAGCCGGACCGCGTTGGCGATCTCCTGCTGGTTGCGGCCGAGGCGGTTGTCGATCCAGGTGCCGACGGTGACGTTCAGGTCGTGCTTGTCGGCGAGCTTGGGGATCGAGCCGAGCGTGCCGAGCGTGCTGTAGGTGCGGACGGCGTTGGTCTTGCCGGAGAGCAGCCCGAGGTCGGCCTCGAGCTGCTCCTCGGTCGGCATGTCGTCGCGGGTGGCGTCCTGGTCGGCCTGGTAGGGCGAGAAGGCGAAGCCCTGGATCTTCGACGGCCAGGCCGGCTCGCTCGTCGGCTGGTTGACGAATCCCCAGAACGCGTAGGTCAGAGCCGCGAACGCCGCGGCCACGACGAAACTCGGCCAGCGCATCGACAGTACCTTCCGGAAGCACGCCCGCAATGACGGGCGCGCGATCATAGCGGCTGCGCAATACACTGCAACATGTCCGAGGATTGCGACGTCGCTGCGCCGCCTACGCCGCACTCGCGCTGAGCCCGGTACGGCGATCGGCTGCAAGGCCCGCGGCGCGGCGCCGGATCGGCGTCGTACGAGGCCGCGGCCGGGATCGGCCGGCGCCTCGACCGCGCCGCACCGGGCCGCCGGCCGGACATCAGTCAGCACTTCAACAGATGAACGTAATCTCCTGGCGGCGTTACCAGTGGCCCGTATTGGGCATCGACACCCAGGGCTCCGCGGGCGCTTTCGCCGGCCCGACCTGCAGCAGCTCGATCGAGATCCCGTCGGGCGAACGCACGAAGGCCATGCGTCCGTCGCGGGGCGGCCGGTTGATTGTCACGCCGTGCTCCTGCAGGCGCCGGCAGGCGGCGTAGATGTCGTCGACCTGGTAGGCGAGATGGCCGAAGTTGCGCCCGCCCGTGTACGCCTCCGGATCCCAGTTGTGCGTCAGCTCGACCTGGGCCGAGGGGTCGCCGGGCGCGGCGAGGAAGATCAGGGTGTAGCGGCCCTGGGGGAAATCGCGGCGCGACAGCAGCTCGAGCCCGAGCGCATCACGGTAGAAGCGCAGCGAAGCCTCGACGTCGGTCACGCGGACCATGGTGTGCAGGTACTTCATGGGCGCGAGTGTAGCCTGCCGTCACGCTAAGATGGCCCGATGGCATGGCGTCACGGCGAACGACATCGCACCGACCGCGTCGGCTGGCTGCGCGCGGCGGTGCTGGGCGCGAACGACGGCATCGTCTCGACGGCGAGCCTGCTGGTCGGCGTCGCGGCTGCGGGCACGGGACACGAAGCCGTGGTCATCGCCGGCGTCGCGGGTCTCGTCGCCGGCGCGATGTCCATGGCCGCGGGCGAGTATGTCTCGGTGCATTCGCAGGCCGATGCGGAAAAGGCCGACATCGAGCGCGAGAAGCACGAGCTTCGCACCGACGACGCAGGCGAGCACCGCGAGCTCGCGGCGATCTACGTCGGCCGCGGTCTCGAGCCGCTCCTGGCACGCCAGGTCGCCGCGCAGATGATGGCCCACGATGCACTCAGCGCCCACATCCGCGACGAGCTCGGCATCACCGTGATGCGCGCCGCACGCCCGCTACAGGCCGCGCTGGCCTCGGGCACCTCGTTCTCCGTCGGCGCAGCACTGCCGCTCGCCGTCGCCTGGCTGACGCCGATGGACGCACTGATCGGCGCGGTCGCGGTGACCTCGCTGCTCTGCCTCGCGGCGCTCGGCGGTCTCGCCGCCGGCGCCGGTGGTGCGCGGGTTGCGACGGGCGCCGCCCGCGTGGCCATCTGGGGCACGCTCGCGATGCTCGTCACGGCGGGCATCGGCCGGCTGTTCGGCAGCGTCGTCGGCTGAGCCCGCGCGATGCTGACCGAAGCGGAATGGACCGCCCTAGTCGCGAGCCTCGTGGTCGGCGCCCGCGCGGTGGCGATCGGGCTGCCGCTCTCGATCGCCACGGCCTGGCTGCTGGCGCGCGGCCGCTTTCCCGGACGCACGCTGCTCGATGCGCTGGTGCACGCGCCGCTGGTGCTGCCGCCGGTCGTCGTCGGCTACGTGCTGCTGCTGACCTTCGGCATCCAGGGCCCGGTGGGCCGCTGGCTCGAGGCGA
>JADLDF010000390.1 GCA_020846815.1 Gammaproteobacteria bacterium
AACGGCAGGTAGAACAGGATCACGACCAGCGGGATCGCGAGGATCCGCAGCCAGGTCAGCACGTTGGGGACGGTCCAGAGCATCTTCACTCGCCGGGATGGAGATGATCATAAAGGCTGCGCGCCAGGGTCGCGCCGATTCCTTCGACCCGCTCCAGATCCGCGACCCCGGCCTTGAGCACGCCCTGCAGGCCGCCGAAGTGGCGCAGCAGCGCGCGGCGCTTGGCCGGGCCGAGCCCGGGCACGGTCTCGAGGATCGACTCGCTGAAGCGGCGCGCGCGCCGGCGGCGATGGCCGGCGATCGCGAAGCGATGGGCCTCGTCGCGGATCCGCTGGATGAGCTTCAGACCCGCCGACTCGGGCCCGGGGATCCGTGGCGCGGCCTCGCCCGGCAAGTGGATGCGTTCCTGCCCTGCCCGGCGATCGGCGCCCTTGGACACGCCGATCACGGGCAGGTCGGCGAAGCCGAGCGCCACGAGTTCCTCGCGCACGCCGGCGAGCTGCGCCGGACCGCCGTCGATCAGCAGCAGGTCCGGCCGCTCGATCTCGCCGTCGCGGACGCGCGTGTAGCGCCGCTGGACGGCCTGGCGCAGCGCGGCATAGTCGTCGCCGGGTGCGATGCCGGTGATGTTGAAACGCCGGTAGTCCTTTTTCAGCGGCCCCTCGGACCCGAAAACCACGCAGGAAGCCACGGTGCCCTCGCCCTGCGTATGGCTGATGTCGAAGCATTCCATGCGCGCCGGCGGCGCGGCGAGCCCGAGCTCGTCGGCCAGCGCCGCGGCGAGGTCGTCGTAGGCGTCGCGACGCGCGAGGCGCATGCGCAGCGCCTGGGTCGCATTCTCGCGGACCATCTCGACCCACTTGGCGGTCATGCCGCGCTGCGCGCGCTTGATGCGCACGCTGCGCCCGGCGAGCTGCGACAGCGCCTCGCCGAGCGCCTCCGCGTCCTCGAGCACGAGCTCGACGAAGACCTCGGGCGGCGGCTCGCGCCCGTCGTAGTACTGCATCAAAAACGAGGCCAGGGCCTCGGGCGGCTCCGCGAGCGCGCCGCGCGGGAAATAGCCCGAAGTGCCGAGACTGCGGCCGCCGCGCACCAGCATCACGCTGACAGCGTACTGGCCGGGATCGCCGGCGATCGCGAACACGTCGGCGTCGCGCTCGCCCTCGGCGGCGACGATCTGCGTCGCCTGGATCTGCTTCAGCGCCGCGAGCTGGTCGCGCAGCCGCGCCGCGGTCTCGAAATCGAGCCGCTGCGCGGCTTCCTCCATGCGCGCGGCGAGCTGTGCGTTGACTTCGGTGTCACCGCCCTCGAGGACCTGGGTGACCGCCTCGACGTCGCGCGCATAGGCCTCGGGCTCTATGAGCCGCACGCAGGGTCCCGAGCAGCGCCCGATCTGGTACTGCAGGCAGGGCCGGCTGCGGTTCTCGAAATAGCTGTCGCGGCAGTTGCGCAGCCGGAAGATCTTCTGCAGGTAGTGCAGCGTCTCGTTGACGGCGCCGGCGCCGGGAAAGGGGCCGAAGTAGCGTCCAGGCTGCGCGCGCGAGCCGCGGTAGGACGAGAGCCGCGGGTACTCGTGCGAGGTATCGAGCCAGATGTAGGGATAGCTCTTGTCGTCGCGCAGCACGACGTTGTAGCGCGGCTTGTGCTCCTTGATGAGGTTGTATTCGAGCAGCAGCGCCTCGGTGTCGGAGTTGGTGACCGTGACCTCGATCGCGGCGATCTGCGCGACCAGTGCCTGCACCTTGGGACTGAGCTTCGAGGGATTGAAATAGCTGCCGACACGGTCGCGCAGGCTCGAGGCCTTGCCGACGTAGATCAGCTCGCCGTCGGCGGCATGCATGCGGTAGACGCCGGGGCGGCGCGGCAGCGTCGCGACGAAGGCCTTGCCGTCGAATGCGGGCGCGGCGGGCGACATCGGCGTGCCGGAGGGAGCGTGCGCCTGCGGCGCTAGTGCGCCGCGAGCTCCACGGCGCGCGCCAGGACGTCGCGGAACATCTGCGGGGTCAGGCGGCGCGTGTTGGTATTGTAGCGGCTGCAATGATAGGAATCGAGCAGCACGTGGCCGCCCGGCAGCCGATGCTCGGCGCCGTGGCCGAAGCGTGCGGCGCTGCGCCGTTGCCCGAGCGCATCGAGCGCGGCGTCGTGGGCGATGCGGCCGAGCGCGACCAGCACGCGCACCGATTTCAAGGCGGCGAGCTCGGCCTTCAGGAAGGCATTGCAGCGCGCGATCTCGTCCGGATTCGGCTTGTTCGCGGGCGGCAGGCACTTCACGGCGTTGGTGATCCTGAGCCCCGCGAGCCGCAGCGGATCGTCCGCGGCCACCGATTGCGGCTGCGAGCCGATGCCGAGCTCGTGCAGCGTCTGGTAGAGCAGGATGCCCGCGTAGTCGCCGGTGAACGGCCGGCCGCTGCGGTTCGCACCATGCATGCCGGGCGCGAGGCCGACCAGCAGGATCCGCGGCTTGGAGTCGCCGAAGGCCGGCACGGGCCGGCACCAGTAGTCCGGATGCTGCGCCTTGACCTCGTCGCGGAACGCGGCGAGCCGCGGGCAGCGGCGACAGTCGGGGTCGTAGAGTGCGGGCTCGCTCATCCCGGCTCAATCATCCATGTGCCGCACGATGGCCGCGCCGAAGCCCGAGCAGGTCATGAGCTTCGCACCGGGGATCAGCGCCTGCATGGCTTCCTCGACATTGCGCCGCGCGGCGAGTTCCCGCTTGCTGGTGCGGATCGCCTCGCGCAGCCGTGCGAGGTCGTAGGTCAGCTCCTTGGCGGCGATGGTGTTGGCCAGCCCCTTGATGATCAGGTCCGCGGCCTCGTGCCACTTGAGATAGCGCAACATCATCTCGGCCGAAAGGATCAGCGAGCCCGGGTTGACGCGGTCCTTGCCGGCGAAGCCCGGCGCGGTGCCGTGCGTCGCCTCGAATACCGCGACGCCGTGGCCGATGTTGCCGCCGGGCGCGATGCCGATGCCGCCGACCTGGGCGGCCAGCGCATCGGATATGTAGTCGCCGTTGAGGTTCAGCGTCGCGATGACGTCGTACTCCTCGGGCCGCAGCAGCACCT
>JADLDF010000391.1 GCA_020846815.1 Gammaproteobacteria bacterium
AATAGGGCCGCTGCGGGTGGCGCGCGAGCTGGGTGATCTGCCAGGGCGAGAGACTGGCGAAGATGCTGGTCGTGAGCTGCCGGCTCTTGGCCTGCAGACGCGCGATCTCGTCCTGCAGGTTGATGTTCGGATCGGTGGTGACGTGACGCAGCTCTTCGAGCTTGGCCTCGAGCTCGGCGATGGGCGGTTCGAACTCGAGGAAGCTGACGGCCATCGGCTGGGGTTGACTCTGCTGACCTGGACCGCGGGCAGATTAAGGAGGTCTGCCCCGCGGCGCAATGGCGGCGGCCCGGCGCGGCGACCCGGCCCTTCAGCCGGTCGCGGAGCTCGGCGCGCCCGCCGGCGGCCCGTAGACGACCCGCACCGCGTCGGAGCCGACCAGCGCCTCGAGCTCTTCGAGCAGCGCGCGGGTCGCGCGCACGCGCCAGTCCGGCCCGAGTTCGAGCGCCGCGCTCGCCCTCTCGCCGGCGTAGCGCACCGCGACCAGGCAGGGACCGGGCCGGGCCGGCGCCAGCAGCTCGGCGAGACGGCCGAGCAGCGCCTCGGGCTGCGCGCCGCGCGGCCAGGTGAGCACGATGCGCTGCGCCTGCTGCTCGCGCAGGCGGTCTAGCTCGACCACGCGGCGCGCCGCCAGCCGCCAGCCGTCACTGAACTCGTCGAAGCGCAGCGAGCCTTCGATGACCACCAGCGCGTCCTTGACGATCAGGTCGCGGTGCTGCTGGAACACTTCGTCGAAAAAGGTGACTTCTATGCGCCCGGTGCGATCGTCGAGGATCGCCGAGATCCGCGTGCCGCGCTTGCGCAGCTCGTGGACGTAGCCGGCGACCGTCGCCGGCCTGCCGGGCGTCCAGGCCCGCTCGCCGTTGCCCGATGACGGCGGCGGGCGGTCGCTGACGAAGTCGGCGATGCGGCCGCTGACGAAGCGGCCGAGGTCGCGCTCGAAGCGATTGATCGGGTGCCCGGTGAGATAGAGGCCGAGCGTCTCGCGCTCGCCGGCGAGCCGGATCGCCTCGCTCCACTCGGGCTGGAAGCCCGCCGCCGCGCCGGGCGCTCCCGATGCCGGTGCGGCCGGCGCGGCGGACAGCCCGAACAGATCCACCTGCCCCGCCTCGACCGCGCGGGTCGCCTGCTCGCCGAGCTGCATCGCGGCCGGCAGGCGCGCCATCAGCGTCGCGCGATTGACCCCGAAGGAATCGAAGCTGCCGGAGCGGATCATCGCCTCGAGCACGCGGCGGTTCAGCTTGCCGAGGTCGATCCGCCGGCAGAGGTCCTCGAGATCCGTGAACGGCCCGCGCGCCGCGCGCTCCGCGACGATCGCGTCGACGACCGACTGGCCCACGCCGCGGATCGCGCCGAGACCGTAGCGCACCGTGCGCGCGTCGGCGACCTCGAACGAGTGGCCGGAGGCGTTGACGTCGGGCGCGAGCACCGCGAGGCCCATGCGGTCGCACTCGTCCTTCAGCGTCACGACCTTGTCGGTGTGGTCCATGTCGGCCGACAGCACGGCCGCCATGAACGCCGCTGGATAGTGCGCCTTCAGGAAGGCCGTCTGGAACGACAGCAGCGCGTAGGCCGCGGAGTGCGACTTGTTGAAGCCGTACCCGGCGAACTTCTCCATGAGGTCGAAGATGTACGCCGCCTGCTCCTGCGGCACGCCGCGCGAGGTCGCACCCTCGACGAAGACGCTGCGCTGCTTGGCCATCTCCTCGGGTTTCTTCTTGCCCATCGCGCGGCGCAGCAGATCGGCACCGCCCAGCGTGTAGCCGGCGAGCACCTGCGCGATCTGCATGACCTGCTCCTGGTAGAGGATCACGCCGTAGGTGGGCTTCAGCACCGGCTCGAGCGAGGGATGCAGGTAGTCGATCGGGCCGCCGTTGCGGCCGTGCTTGCGGTCGATGAAGTCGTCGACCATGCCCGACTGCAGCGGGCCCGGGCGGAACAGCGCCACCAGCGCGACGATGTCTTCGAAACAGTCGGGCTGCAGACGGCGGATCAGGTCCTTCATGCCGCGCGACTCGAGCTGGAAGACCGCGGTCGTCTGGCAGGACTTCAGCAACGCATAGGTCGCCGCATCGTCCATCGGCAGCGCGTTCAGGTCGAGCGGTGGCTCGCCGGCGGCGGCGCGGTGGGCGTCGATCGTGCGCACCGCACGGTCGATGATGGTCAGCGTACGCAGGCCGAGGAAGTCGAACTTCACGAGGCCCGCCGCCTCGACGTCGTCCTTGTCGAACTGCGTGACCACGCTCTCGCCGCCGGCCTCGCAGTAGAGCGGTGCGAAGTCGGTCAGCATCGAAGGGGCGATGACGACGCCGCCGGCGTGCTTGCCGGCGTTGCGCGTCAGGCCCTCGAGCGAGCGCGCGAGATCGATGAGGTTCCTGACCTCGTCGTCCTCCTTGTAGAGCCGCTTGAGCTCGGGCTCCTTCTCGAGCGCGGCATCGAGCGTGATGTCGAGCTCGAAGGGCACGAGCTTGGCGATCCTGTCGACGTAACCGTAGCTCAGGCCCAGCACGCGGCCGGCGTCGCGCACCACGGCCTTCGCGGCCATGGTGCCGTAGGTGATGATCTGCGAGACGCGCTCGCGGCCGTACTTGTCGGCGACGTACTCGATGACCCGGTCGCGCCCCTCCATGCAGAAGTCGACGTCGAAGTCCGGCATCGAGACGCGCTCGGGATTCAGGAAGCGCTCGAACAGCAGGTCGTGCTCGAGCGGATCGATGTCGGTGATGCCGAGCGCATACGCGACCAGCGAGCCCGCACCCGAGCCGCGGCCCGGCCCGACCGGCACGCCGTTCTCGCGCGCCCAGCGGATGAAATCGGCGACGATCAGGAAGTAGCCGGCGAAGCCCATGGGGCAGATCACGCCGATCTCGATCTCGAGCCGCGCGCGATAGCGCTGCGGATCGGCATCCGGCAGCGCCGCGAGGCGCCGCGCCAGCCCCGACTCGGCCTCCCGGCGCAGGAACTCCTCGGTCGTCTGTCCTTCCGGAACCGGGTAGCGCGGCAGCATGCTCTCGCCGAGCCGCAGCGGCAGGCTGCAGCGGCGGGCGATCTCGACCGAGTTCTCGATCGCCTCGGG
>JADLDF010000392.1 GCA_020846815.1 Gammaproteobacteria bacterium
TCGTCGTCGATCCGCCGAATCGCATCGCGAGCGCGACCCTGGTGCTCGAGACCGGCTTCCGCTACCGCTTCGGCGCGACCACGATCGAGCAGGACGTCATCAACGAGACCCTGCTGCGCCGTTTCGTTCGCTACGAGCAGGACGATCCGTACGACGCGACGCAGCTGCTGCGCACGCAGTTCGCGCTCGACGACAGCCAGTATTTCTCCACCGTCGAGGTGCTGACGGGTGACCCGGACCGCGAGGAGCACGTGGTACCGGTCAGCATCCGCGCCGAGCCGAACCGCCGCGATCGCTACGCCATCGGCTTCGGCTACGGCACCGACACCGAGATCCGCGGCACGCTCACCTGGGAGAACCGTCGCGTCAATGCCCGCGGCCACCGTCTGCGCGCCGAGCTGCGCGCTGCGCGGGTCGAGCAGTCGGTCGAGGCGCGCTACGTGATCCCGATAGGCGATCCGGCGCTCGAGAAGTTGTCGTTCGAGTTCTCGTACGACCGCCGCGACCTCGGCGACCTCGACACGCGCACGACCGACTTCGAGCCGAGCATCACGCAGATCCGTGGTCTCTGGCAGCGCGTGCTGTTCACCTCGTTCCGGCGCACCACGACCATCGTGCCCGGCACCGTGACGACGCCGGGCTCGACCGACATCGCGAACCTGCTGATCCCGGGCATCAGCTATGCCGCGGTACCGCGCGGCTACCTCGGCGAGGCGCTGTTCTCGCGCGCGCTGTACGCCGAGCTGCGGGGCTCCTCCACGGCGCTCGGCGCGCCCGACGACTACGTGCAGCTGCGCGTCGAGGGCGAGCGCGTCTTCGACATCGGCCGCCGCTGGCACGTGTTCCTGCGCGGCCAGCTCGGCGCGAGCCTGATCGCCGACACCGGCGACCTGCCCGGCACCGAGCGCTTCTTCGCCGGCGGCGACCGCAGCGTGCGCGGCTTCGGCTACAACGACCTGGGGCCCCGCGACGTCAACGGCATCAACGTCGGCGGCCGGCATCAGGTCGCGGGCGCGGTCGAGCTGATCCGCGACCTGCCGCGCAACTTCGGCGTCGCGCTGTTCGCCGATGCCGGCAACGCCTTCGACCGCTTCGGCGATCCGCTGCAGTACGCGGTCGGCATCGGCGTGCGGCTGCGCCTGCCGGTCGTGACCATCGGCATCGACGTCGCGCAGCCGCTGACCAACCCGCTCTGCAAGGCCGCGAACTCCGACCCGCGCTGCGGCGTCGAGCCCGGCTTCGACGATCGCGACGGGCCGCGGCTGCACCTCAACTTCTCGCCGAAGCTCTGAGGCGCGCGTGGTCCGCAAGCTGACACTGTCCGCCGCGATCTTCGTGCTGCTGCTCGCGGCGATCCCGGCGTCGCTGCTCTACTACTTCGCCTACACGGGGTCGGGCCTGCAGTTCATCGCCGCGTGGCTGCCGCCGCGCATCGGCAACGTGCGCCTGCAGGCCGAGGGGGTCGCGGGCACGATCGCCGGCGGCCTGACGCTGCGCCGCTTCCACCTGGAGCACGAGCTGGTCTCGCTCACGGTCGAGAACCTGCAGGCGCGGCTCGAGGTCCTGCCGCTGCTCTGGCAGAGCGTGCGCACGCAGGACGCGCGCATCGAGTCGGTGCGCATCGAGGTGCACCGCCGCAAGGCTCCGCCGCCGATGCGCACGCCGCGCTTCCTGCCCGCCTTCCTCACGATCGACGTGCCTTCGGCCGACATCGCCGGCGTCACACTGGTCGCGGTCAACGGCTCCGTGCTCGACTTCAGCGACGTCTCGGCGGCCGGCGCGGTGCGCTCCAAGACGATCCGCTTCTACCGCGCCGGCGCGCGGCTCGCCGACCTGCACTTCGACGCGCTCGGCCTGCTGACCGCCGCCGATCCGCTGCGCATCGCAGGCAGCTCGCGCGTCTCGTATACGCCCACGGGTCTGCCGCGCTGGGTGCTGAACGCCGATCTCGACGGCGACCTGCGGGCGCTCGGCATCACCGGGCAGCTCACGGCGCCGTTCCGCGCCGATCTGCGCAACGGCGTGCTGCAGGCGCTCGGCGAGTGGAATTTCACCGGCGACGCACACGTCCACGACTTCGACCTGCGCGCCTTCGGCGCCGGCCCCCTGCTGGGGCTGATCGTGGGCGATCTGAAGCTCGCCGTGGACCGGCAGGGCTACCGCGCGAACGGCACGCTCACCTCCGCCGGCCTCGACGTCGGCGCGTTCGACGTCGGCTTCGACGGCAGCTTCGCGAAGAAGCTGCTGACGGCGCGGCGCATCGTGCTGGTGCACCGTGGCTCCGGCGCGCGGCTCGAAGGCGCCGGCGAAATCGGCATCGTGCCGAACGGACCGCGCCTCGACCTCGCCGGCACCTGGCAGGATTTCCGCTGGCCGCTGGCGGGCGCCGAACCCGTGGTGCGCAGCGCCGCCGGCAGCTTCCGCCTCAGCGAGGTCTGGCCCTATGCGCTGCGGCTCGAGGGTCCGGTCGAGCCCGTGCCGCTCGGCCTCGCGCCGCTGCAGCTGCAGCTGCGCGGCCGGTTGGCCAAGAACCGGCTGATCGCCGAGGCGGCCGAAGTGCGGCTGTTCGACGGCGTCGCCTACGGCGGCGGTCACGTCACCTGGTCACCGGCCGAGCGCTGGGACTTCGGCGGGCGCGTCACGGACCTCGACCCGGTGCACCTGCGGCCCGACCTGCCCGGCCGGCTCGATTTCAACTTCGGCGCGCGTGGCGAGGGTTTCGGCGGCGGCACTCTCGACGTCGACGTGCGCGAGCTGCGCGGTACGCTGCGCGGCGCGGCCGCGCGCGGCTCGGGCAGCGTCGCACTGCGCGACACGACCTGGACGTTCAGCAAGGTCGACGTCGTCGCTGGCGGCGTGCGCGCCCTGCTCGACGGCACGCTCGGTGCGAGCGCGCGCGATTTCACGTTCCGGCTCGAGGCGAGCGACCTCGGCGTGCTCGCGCCGCAGAGCCGCGGCACGCTGCGCGCGCAGGGCCGCCTGCACGGCACGGCGCAGGAGCCGGTGCTGATGCTCGAGGCGAGCGGCCGCGGCATCGTCCACGAAGGTGTCGAGGTCGGCAGCCTCGACGCCGACGTCGACTTCGATCCGCGGCCCGGCCGCAGCTCGCGGGTGCGCGCCACCGCGCGCCGGCTGCAGGGCTTCGGCCGCGCGGTCGACAGAGTCGCGGTCACACTCGACGGCCAGTCCGAGGACCACCGCATCGGCATCGATGTGCAGGCACCCGAGCTCGCGCTGCGCGCTACGGCCGACGGCCGTTTCGCCGCCGGCACCTGGGCAGGGACCTGGGATCGACTCGACCTGACGGTCGGCGAGCAAGTCGGCCTGCAGCTCGACGGCACGATGGCCATGCAGACCTCGACGACCGCCGGCTCGATCGGCCGCTTCTGCCTGCGCGACGGCCACCGCGAAGACAGCCCGGCACGGCTGTGCGCTGCCGGCGACTGGGGCGCCGGCGGCTGGCAGGGCCAGATCGACGCGGCGCGCCTGCCGCTCGCAGCGCTGACCGCGGGCCTGACGCCGCGCGTACGCTACGAGGGCACGATCGACGCTTCGGCACGCGCCTCCAAGCCCGCCGGCGGCGCGGTCGTCGGCCAGCTGCGCGCCGAGCTCGCCGAGGCGCTGCTGCGCCACCGGCGCGCCAACGGTCGCGAGGACGTGGTGCGGCTCGGCTCGGGCGAAGTCACCGCGACCGCGCTGCCCGAATCGATCGAAGCGCGGCTGCAGCTCGATGCCGGCGCGACCGGCCGGATCGAGGGCCGTGCCACCGTGCAGCGCAGCGCCGCCGAGCTCGTCGACATGCCGCTGCGGGCCAGCCTCGTGGCCCGCACCGACGCGATCGGCCTGCTGAACCTCTACATTCCCGAGATCGACCGCTCCTCCGGCCTGCTGACCGTCGACGCGGCCATCGGCGGCACGGTCGGCACGCCGCTGCTGAACGGTGTGCTGAAGCTCGAGAACGGCGAGCTCGACCTCTACAACGTCAACCTCGCGCTGCGCGCCGCGAATCTCGAGGCGCGGCTCATCGACAACGGCTTCAGCTTCAGCGGCAGCGCGCGCTCCGGCGAGGGCTCGCTCGCCGCCACCGGCCGCCTCGACTGGCGCCGCGGCCAACCGGTCGGCGGCCTGCGGCTCGAAGGCAAGGATCTGCTGGTCGTGAACGTGCCGGAGGCGCGCATCACCGCCTCGCCCGAGCTGCAGTTCCGCATCGACGGCCGCGAGCTCGAGGCGAGCGGCAGGGTCGTCGTGCCGTTCGCGCGCATCGCGCCCGCCGACCTCACCGGCGCGGTCATCGCCTCGTCGGACGAGCGCATCGTCGGCACACCCGTCGTGAACCCCGAGGACACGTTCCGCGTGACCAGCACGATCCGTCTCGAGCTCGGCGAGAACGTCGAGATCGACACCTTCGGCCTCTCCGGCCGGCTCGCCGGCGCGATCACCGCGAGCACGACGCCCGACGGCACCAGCCGCGGCTCCGGCGAGCTCGGCGTCGCCGAGGGCAAGTACATGGCGCTCGGCCGCCGCCTCGACATCGAGCGCGGCCGCCTGATCTTCGGCGGCGGCCTGCTCGCCGAACCCGGCATCGACATCCGCGCGACCAAGGAATTTCCGGACGTGAA
>JADLDF010000393.1 GCA_020846815.1 Gammaproteobacteria bacterium
GTCGGTGCGGGCCACGAGGCTGGCCCGCAGCGGCATGTCGACGAGATCGGCGGCGCTGCGCTGCACGGTGGCACGGCCCTCGATGCGGCCGGTCGCGCCGGCATCGAGCTGCAGCCGCGCTTCGATCGATTCGGGCAGCGCGGTCGCGGTGACTTCGCCCGAGCCGAGCCGCACGACGTCCTCGCGGCCGTTGGCACGCCGGTGGCGCAGCAGCGCCTCGGCGAGCTCGGCGCGCAGCTGGCCGACGACTGCGCCGCCGGCAGGTCTGGAGGCTCGTGCCGAAGCGTCGATCGTGCCCTCGTAGCGTACGCGCGGCGTCAGGCCCGCGGTCAGCGCCGCGAGCGGCAGGCGCGTCGCGTCGATCTGGCCCTGCCAGCCGCCGGCGCCCCAGTCGCCGGCGGCGCACAGCCGTGCCGGGCTGTCTTCGCGGCGGCCGTCGCGCAGGCAGAAGCGGCCGATCGAGCCGGCGGTCGTCGAGGCCTGCATGACCATCGTGCCGTCGAGCTGCAGGCCGACCTGCTCGCCGACCGTCAGGTCGAGGCGGTCCCAGGTGCCGGCCCAGCTGCCGGTGGCGAAACGGCCATCGGCCGTGGCGCGCAGCGCGAGCTCGGGCGCCTGCACGTCGATGCCGACCCGGTGGTCTTCGGACTGGCCGTCGAGCGTGACCGCGATTCTGTCGAGCGCGCGGCCGAAGCCCTGCAGCCGGCGCGCGGTGGCGCGCACCCGCGAGCTGCGGCCGGCGCGCGGATCGAAGTCGACGTCGGCGTCGAGGCTGCCGATCTCGATGCCCTCGTGGACGATGCCGCGGCCGCTCGCCTCGAGCACCAGCACCGGCTCCTGCGCGGTGCCGTGCAGGCGGCCCTGCGCGCGCAGCGTGCCGCGGCTCTGCGGTGCGAGCACGCCGAGGTCGCTCGCCTCGAGCCGGAACGTGAGATCGCGCGCGCTCTCGCCGAGCGTGCCGTCGAGCAGCGCGCGCACGCCACCGGCGACGACGTCGACCTTGCTGAACGTCCAGGTCGTATCGCGCAGCGCGACGCTGCCCGAGCCGCGCGCGGCCGTGCCGCGCAGCGTGCCGCGCAGCTCGCGCACGTCGACGTCGAGCGTGCCGCCGCCGAAACCCTCGCCGCGCGCGCCGACGTTGAAGTCGAGCCGGCCGGGCAGATCGGGGCGCAGCTGCGCCGGGTTCAGGCCCATGACGCGCCCGCCGAAATCCCAGCGCTCGGCCGGCGACCAGGTGGCGTGGCCGCCGCCATAGACGACGCCGTCGAACAGCCGCAGCTCGGCCGCCTCGACGATCAGCCGGTCCTTGGCCAGCCGGCCGCGCATCTGCAACGGCAGCGGTGCGAGACCGAGCGGCACCGGCTCGATCGGCCCCTCGAGACGCAGTGCGTAGGGCCAGGTCTCGCCGAGGCGGAAGCTGCCGGCGGCGCTGCGCACCACGGGTTCGGCGCCCGCCAGCGGCCAGCGGAAGTCCCGCCAGCTGCCGACGAGGTCGAGGCGCGGCCCGTCCGGCACGATGCCGATCTCGCCGGCGCCTTCGAGCTGCGCGCCCGAGCCGCGGTGCACCAGCACGATGCGCCGCGCCGTCAGGACTTTTTTCGCGAAGCTGCCGTCGAAGCCGACGTCGAACGGGCCGACGCCGAGGCCGGCGGAGTCGAGGCTGCCGTTCGCGCGATAACCCTCGCGGTCCACGGCCAGCTCGAGATCACCCGAGACGAGCCCCAGCACGGGACCGGCGCCGAAGGCGCGCAGGTCGAAGTCGTGGACGTGTGCGTCGCCGGTGAAGTTCCACTCGCCGAGCGCCTGCAGCACGCCATTGCGCAGATCGGCACGGAACGGCGCCGTGAGCTGCCCGGTGATGCCGAGCGCCTGCAGATCGCCGTCGAGGTCTGCATTCAGCACCCAGCGCGGCAGACCCGTGGGCGTGTACGAGACGCGCGAGCTGCCCGCGATGCGCAGCGGATCGGCGGCCGTCAGCAGGCCGAGCGCGTCGAAGTGCAGGTCGGCGAGCCGCGCGCCGGCGCGGTAGAAGCGGATCGTCCTGGAGCGCACCGCGCCGGCCGCCGAGACCTCGCTGAAGTCGAGCACGGTGCCGTTGACCGCGACCAGCGTGATGGCGCCGATGTCGGCCGAGGGCACGTCGATCGTGAGGAAGGCCGGCAGGAAGCGCGGCGTGCGCTTCGGCGGCGGAGTCTTGCGGCGATGCACCTCGATGCGCACCGATTCGATGCGCGCGCCCTGCGTGCGCACGCTCTGCCAGAGCAGCGGCAGGACCTCGAGCCGCGCCTGCAGGTTCTCGACCGTGAGCGAGACCAGCTCGTGCTCCAGTTGGAAGCGGCGCAGCGTCAGGCCGCCGGCGATCGTGCCGCTGACGCCCTCGGCCTGCAGGCGCACGTTGCCGATGCGTGGCGGCAGCCGCGCGGCGATGAACTGCAGGCCCGACCCGGTGTAGGCGAAGTAGTAGAGCAGCGAGGCCGGGATCGCCGCGAGCAGCAGCACGAGGATCGCGGCGGACAGTGTCAGCTTGCGGACCACGCGCGCCTCAGAGCTTCGGCGAGAAGTTGAGGTGCAGCCGCGGCCCGTCGCGATCGTCGAAGCCGGGCTCGACGCCGCAGCGCGGGTCGGGGTTCGCCGCCTTGCAGAGCGGATGGGTCAGCGGCTGCGCGACGTCGATGCCGATGGTCACGACCGGCAGCCGCAGCCGCACGCCGATGCCGACCGCGTACTGCAGCGGATCGCCGAAGCGGTCGAATGCGTTGCCGGCATCGGCGAACAGCGCGACGCCGAAGTTGCGCGGCAGGTCGCGGATCAGCTCGACCGCGCCCGCGACCTGGTGCCGGCCGCCGACGTTGATGCCGTTGACGTCGCGGGGCCCCAGGTCGTTGTAGCCGAAGCCGCGCACGCTGCGGTCGCCGCCGGCGAAGAAGCGCTCGGTGCCGGGCAGGTCGCCGGTATCGGCGATCAGGCTCGCGCCGAGCTGGCCGCGCAGGAACACGTGCCAGCGACGGCCGAGGTCGAAGACGCGCTCGCCCTCGACGCGCAGCTGTACATAGTTGTCCGGCGCACCGAGCGCCGTGGAGGAGCCACGCAGCTCGGCATACAGCGCGCGAGAGAACAGCGCCTCGCCGAGATAGCCGCGCGGCACCGAGGCATAGCTGATGCCGGGGATCAGCAGGTTCGCGATGTCGGTCGAGCCCGGCGTCGTCAGGGTGCCGGGCACGATGGTCGTGGTGCGGCGGAACGAGGTGAACAGCACGCGCTGCCAGAGACCGCGGATCTGCGTGATGCTCGGCTCGAAGTCGGTCGTGCGCGTGTCGAGGTCGCCGAGGTCGCGGCGGTCGTACGAGAATTCGAAAGACAGCTTCTCGAGCGCCGGATCGCCGATCGGGATCACGTAGCGCGCCTCGACCGACTGCTCGACCCGCGCGGCGCGCAGTTCGGCACGCAGGCGGTGGCCGCGGGCATTGACGCGGCGGTTCTCCCAGGTGAGCGTGCCGCGCAGCTCGGTGTCGGTGCCGTAGCCGAAGCCGACGGAATAGCGGTCGCGGCGATTCGGCTCGGCGCGGATGCTGACCGGCACGACGTGCTCCTCGCGGTCCGGATCGCCGGTCAGCACTTCGACGGTGGAGAAATACTGGCTGTCGTCGAGCGCGAACTGCGTGCGCAGCAGCTGCGTCGCGTCGTACGGATCGTCCTGCTCGTAGCGCACGAAACGGCGCAGCAGGGTCTCGTTGATGACGTCCTGCTCGATCGTGGTCGCGCCGAAGCGGTAGCGGAAGCCGGTCTCGAGCACCAGGGTCGCGCTCGCGATGCGATTCGGCGGATCGACGACGA
>JADLDF010000394.1 GCA_020846815.1 Gammaproteobacteria bacterium
ACGTCGAGGAGCTCTACCCGGCGCTGTCGCGCGACTGCGAGCGCGCGATCCGCGAAGGCCGCATGACCGTCGCCGAGAGCCAGGCGCTGAAGCGCTTCTACGAGGGCGAGCTCAACGGCTACGCCTACCTCGAATAGCCCGCAGCGCGCCGAAGCCTGCTGCTCAGATCTGCGGGCCTAGCAGCCACTGCAGCGCGCCGCCACCGGGATTGCGCACCATCATGTGTCGGCGCCGGCCGAGGCCCGGCAGCTCGGCGGTCTCGGGCAGGGTGACGAACTCCACTTCCATCTCGTGACAGGTGCGCTCGGCGGCCTCGAAGCCACCGGTCGTCTCGAGCTCGAAGGCCTGGGCGAGGTAGCCGACGTTCGGCGCGTGCGCGCGCGGCACCAGGTCGATGCAGGCATCGGCATAGTCCAGCGGCTCGCCGAGCGCGATCTTGCCGAACATGTGATTGCCCTGCATGAAGGTGATGTGGGTACGCGCGCCCTGCGGCAGGCGCAGGAAGACGTTGACGCGGTCCGCAGACATGACCTCGTCGATCAGCACGCCCATCTTCAGCACGCGCTCGTAGAAGGCGCGTGCGCGCGGGATCGAGCGCACGTTGTGGGAGGTGGTCACGACCGGCGTGAAGCCGGTACGCGTACGTCCGTGCCGCTCGACGTAGGCGCGCATCTGGCCGATACGCGTGGCCGGGTCGGTACTGGTCAGCTCGACGAGATTGATCGCGACGCCGTCGGGGCCGTCGAACACGACCTCGATCGGGTTGCCGACGCCGGCGGTGAGGCTGTGCTGGGTCGGGTCGCTCCAGAAGCCGAAGCCCGCGGCGCGCAGCCGGGCGGCGGTGCCGCGGATGTCGGCATCGTAGAAGTTCAGGTTCGCGAGGCCGAAGCAGCGCGCATCCTGGCGCGTCGCGATGGTCTCGCGCAGCGTGCCGGGCGGCAGGCTGCGTTCGTCGAACTCGACCAGCAGGATGCGGCCGACCGTCGCGGCGCCGGCCGACAGCATGCGGCAGCGCGCCCGCGCACCGGCGGGCAGGCCCCAGAGTCGCTCGAATGCGGCGCCGGACCAGGCCGCCTCGGGCGCGGCGTCGAGGCCGATCACGTCGAGGTAAAAGCGCAGCGACGCCTCGAGGTCGCGGACGCCGATGACGGCGACGGCCAGCGGGGAACCTTGCGGGGCGACGATATCGGCCATCGGTGCACTCTCGACTGGGGTCGGTGGGCGGGACGTGCCGGGCCGCGGCGGCGGGCCGGCGGTGTCAGTCAGTCAAAGGTACGACGGATGCGCCGCGGATGCGATCGGGGCACGCCGCCGGCTCAGGCCTCGAGGGTGATCTCGCCGCGACCGAGCCAGGCTACCTCGCCGCCGACACGGATCTGCCGCTCGGCGTCGACCGACAGCAGCAAGGTCGAGGGGCGGCGGATGCGATCGCCCTGCAGCACGCGCCGCACCAGCGGCAGCGGCATCCCGGTCGCGAGGTACCAGCCGCCGAGGTTCGCGCAGGCCGAGCCGGTCGCCGGGTCCTCGCGCAGTGCCCCGTCGGCCTCGAACAGGAAACGCGCCACGACGTCGCCGTCGCCGGCCTCGGCGAACGCATACACGAAACGCCGGCCGGCGGGACTGCGGAAATGCTCCAGCGCCTCCAGTCCGGGCTGCAGGCGCTGCAGCGCCTCGACGCTGGCGAGCGGCACCACCAGCTGGTTCGAGCCCGTGTCGACCCACAGCGGCCGCGCGCCGCGCGGCTCGAGCCGCAGCTCGTCCGGCTGCAGCCCGAGCGCTGCGGCGAGCACGGGTACCGCCGTGCCGAGCTCGCTCCAGGCCGGCGCGTTGGCCGAGAGCGTCCAGAGATCGCCGCGCGCCGCGACCGGGATCAGGCCCGCTTTCATCTCCAGGGTCACTGCGTCGGCGGCTCGTCCGGTCGCCGCCGCCGCGAGCCGCCGTGCGACGTGCGCGCTGCCGAGCGTGGGATGGCCCGCGAACGGCATCTCGAAGTCCGGTGTGAAGATGCGCACGCGATGCGTCGCCGCCGGCGTCGTCGGCGGCAGCAGGAACGTGGTCTCGGAGAGGTTGAACTGCCGTGCCAGCGCCTGCATCCGCCCCTCGTCGAGCGCACCGGCGTCCTCGAACACGCACAGCGGATTGCCCGAGAGCGCGGCGCGATCGCGGGTGAAAACGTTGACCAGGTGGTAGCCGAGAGTCAGAGCACGTCCCATGCGTAGGTACCCCGCTCCAGAGTGAAGCCCGCGAGCGCGTCTAGCGCCGCATCCTCGTTGCGCGTCATGCGGCGCACGTTCGAGGCCATGCGCCGCTTGGCGGCCTGCGCGAACAGCGCGGCGATGGACATGGCCTGCGCCGCATCCGGATGTTTCTCAGCCGCGAGCGTCGCGGCGCGCGACAGCGTGCACAGGCCGACGAACAGGTCGATCGCGACGTCGGCGAGGCGCTTGAGGTCGTACTGCCGGTCGACCACGGCCTTGCCATGCCGGCGCAGCACGTAATCCGAGGCCGCCGAGAGCTCGAGCGCGTATTTCTCGTAGACCGCCTGTGCCTCGGTGAGCGCCGCGGGCAGGCGGCTCGCGATGCGGTCGCGCCCGACACCGGTGGCCTGCGTCAGGCGCTGGCCGGCGTAGCCGGAGAGCACGCCGAAACCCTTGATGGGGTGGTTGAAGATGCCGTCGACGGCGTTCTTCAGCTCGCTGAGGGTCCGGCCCGCGTCCTTGAGGCCCGAGAGCGCGACGAACAGCCGCAGAATCTCGTTCGTGCCCTCGAAGATCGACAGGATGCGGCTGTCGCGCGTGACCTGCTCGTAGGGGTAGTCGCGCATGAAGCCGTTGCCGCCCGCGATCTGCAGCGCCTCGTGCGCCGCGCGCTGCACGGCGTCGCTGGCGAAGACCTTGCTGATCGCCGCCTCGGTCGCGTAGTCCTCGACGCCCGAATCGATGTAGTGCGCGAGCATCCAGACCGTGCTCTCGGCCGCGAAGCAGTCGATGGTCATCTGCGCGATCTTCTCGCGCACCAGCCCGTAGCTCGCGATCGGCTGGCCGAACTGCCGGCGTTCGCCGGCCTGCGCGCTGCACCAGCGGATCAGCGCCTTCATGCTGCCGACCGCGCCGCCGCCGAGGCCCGTGCGGCCGTTGTTGAGGATGCCCATCGCGACCTTGAAGCCCTTGCCCTCCCCGCCGAGCACGTTCTCCGCCGGCACGCGCACGTCGGCGAAGCCGACCACCGTGGTCGAGGAGGCGCGGATGCCCATCTTGTCCTCGTGACCGCCGTGGCTCACGCCGGGCCAGGCCGCCTCGACGATGAACGCGGTGATCTTGCCCTCCGTGTCTTCGGTGCGCGCGAACACGGTGTAGAGCTGGGCGATGCCGCCGTTGGTGATCCAGATCTTCTCGCCGCTGAGCGTCCAGCCGCCGTCCGGATTCTTCTTCGCAGTGGTGCGGATCGAGGCCGCGTCGGAGCCGGCACCGGACTCGGTCAGGCAGAAGGCCGCGATGTACTCGCCGCTCGCGAGCTTCGGCAGGTACTTCGCCTTCTGCGCGTCGCTGCCATAGAGCAGGATGCCCTTCATGCCGATGGAGCTGTGCGCGCCGATGGTCAGCGAGGTCGAGGCGTCGTGCGAGCTGGTCTGCGTCAGCACGCGTGCATAGGCGCCGTTCGACAGCTCGAGGCCGCCGTGCTCCTCGGGGATGATGAGCCCGAACAGCCCCATGCCGCGCAGCCCCTGGATGTATTCCTCGGGCTGCCGAGCCTCCCGGTCCCACTTCCTGAACTCGGCCTCCCTGCCCTCGAGGAAGCCGTCGATGGCCTCGACGACGCTGCCGAGGATCTCGCGGTCGCGGGCACGGATCTTCGGATAGGGGAACAGGTTCTCCTCGACGATCTCGCCGACGAACAGGCTCTTGGCGACGCTCTGGTCGCGGCGCAGCCGGGC
>JADLDF010000395.1 GCA_020846815.1 Gammaproteobacteria bacterium
CCCGACTTCAGGAAGCGGTAGCCGTCGTGGAAGGTCTCCCGTGGCATGCAATAGGGACAGCGGAAGTTGCAGCGGTCCATGACCGAGATGCGCAGGTCGCGCATGGGCCGGCCGAGGGTGTCGCGCGGCTCGCGCACGCCGCGCAGCAGGGGGACGAGCCTGGAGTCGGAGGCGGTCATCTGTGCTGCCGTTCACCAGCGCCAGAGGCGCGTGACGAATCCCTTCGGATAGGTGTTGGGCCCGGGCGGAAGTTCCACGAAGCCGTCGGTGCCGGTCAGCGAGGTGAAGTCGCCCGAGCCGTTGGTCGGCGTCGGCTTCGCCCAGGCACGGCCCCATTCGTCGATCGAGATCTGCACCGGCATGAAGAACGCGAGCGGCGCCTTGACGTCGATCGGGGCGGCGAGGGCGATCTTCTCGACCGGCTGCGCCGCCTGGCCCATCGCGGCATACAGCGCCGGCACGACATAGCGTGCGAGGCAGACCAGCGTCGAGACCGGGTTGCCGGGCAGGGCGAACACGGCCGTGCCCGAGGGTGCGATCCCGAACCACATCGGCTTGCCGGGTCGCTGCGCGATCTTGTGGAAGACCTGGCGCACGCCGAGCTCCTCGAGCGCGCGCGGCACGAAGTCGAGGCGGCCGGCCGACACGCCGCCCGAGAGGATCAGCACGTCGTGGGTGTCCAGATGCACGCGCAGCCGCTGGCGCAGTACCGCGAGATCGTCGACGAGGTGGTCGTCGGCGAGGCGCAGGAAGCCGCGCTGGCGCAGCGCGGTCACGATGCCGTAGGCATTGGAGCGGCGCACCTGGTGCGCCTCGATCGGCGCGCCCGGCTCGACGAGCTCGTTGCCCGTGGAGACGACGATGATCGTCGGCTGCGCGCTGACGCGGATCCGCGGCATGCCGGCGCCGGCGGCGACCGCGATCTCGGGCGCATTCAGCCGCCCGCCCGCGCGCAGCAGCAGCGCGCCCTGCGGGCTGTCGCTGCCGCGGCGGTGCACGTTGGTCCAGGGTTCGGCCTTCACGCCCTCGCCGAGCTGGGCATAGCCGTCGGCGAGACCGATCTGCTCGACCGGGATCACCGCGTCGCAGCCGGTCGGCAGCATCGCGCCGGTCATGATCTCGATGCAGTGCTGGCCGTTGGCGAGCGTCAGCGGCGCATCGCCCGCGGCCTGCATCGCCTGCACGCGCAGGCGGCGCGCACCGCTGCGGACCGCGGTGCTGTCGACGGCGATGCCGTCCATGGCGACGCGATCGAACGGCGGCTGGTCGCGTTCGCCATAGACGTGCTCGCGGAGCACGGCGCCGGCGCACTGCACCAGCGGCAGCGACTCGATGGGTAGACAATTGACGTGCCGACCGATCAGATGGTCGGCTTCGGCCGGGGAGATCATGCCGGGAGTTTATCCCGGCACGGGCTCCGGAAGTGCCGCTGGGCGGCTGCCGGGGCTAATCCTTCTTCTTGTTCTTCTCGCGGTAGATCTTGACCTGGTCGTTGAAGCGCGTCGCGACCGACTGGGCGTCGTCGGCGGCGGCGTTCTGCTTCTGCGCGAGGATCTTCTGGCGCTCGCCCTTCTGCTCCTCGGTGAGGTTCGGCTCGCCGGCGACGGCCGCGTTGTGCTCGGTCTCGAGGCAGGTCTGGTAGGCGCCGATGTCGGTGTCGAACTGCTTCACGAGCTTCTGGGTCGCGAGCATCTCTTCGAGCGTGGCGGACCGGCCGTCGGGGATCTTCTCCGGGGCCTTCGGGTAGGTGCAGGCCGCGTACGCAGGGCCCGCGGCCAGGGCGGCGACGAGGGCCAGAGAGAACAGCGCTTTCATGTCGAGGGATCTCCCAGGAGGATCGGGTTGCAGCAACGTGGCCGTGAGCTACAGCCTGCGGGGCGGGGCCTGAATGCCTCCTGAACGGGGAGACGGCCCGACCGGCCGACGGCAGCCGTTCACAACGCTATCTTAACGGTCGGCGACCAGGCAGGGCTACCGGGAGCCGGGCCGGGGCGCTAAGTCGGGCCAGACACCGACGCGCCCGAGGCCAGCGGGCAGGATCGTTGCCGGCGCGCCGCGCCGCAGTTCAGGCGCGCGGTGCGGGTCCGCGCTCGCGGATCGGCGCCGGAGCGGGAGCCGTTGGCGGCTCGTCGTCGTCTTCGAGGATCGCACGGGCGGGCTCGTCGAGCTCCTCGAACTGGCCCTGGTTCACGGCCCAGAAGAACGCCCAGATCGCGGCTGCGACCAGCACGATCGACAGCGGGATCAGCAGGTAGAGACTTTCCATCAGCGCCCTCCGGCGTCGACGAGGCGGCGCGCATTCATCACGACCAGCAGCGACGACAGCGACATGCCGACGGCCGCGATCCAGGGTGGCATCAGCCCGAGGGCCGCGAGCGGGATCGCGCCGAGATTGTAGACCGCGGCCCAGCGCAGGTTCTGCCGCACGACCCCCAGCGTGCGCCGCGCGACGCCGATCGCCTCGGGCAGTGCGCCGAGCGACTCGCGCAGCAGCACCAGGTCGCCGGCCGCATGCGCGATCGACGAGCCGCCGCCCATGGCCATCGAGACGTCGGCTGCGGCCAGCACCGGGCCGTCGTTGATGCCGTCGCCGATCATCAGGACCTTGTGGCCCTGTTCCTGCAGGCCGCGCAGCAGCTCTAGCTTGCCCTCGGGGCGCTGCTCGGCGGCATAGCGCTCGATGCCGAGCGCGCGGGCCGCCTGCGCCACGGGCGCGGCACGGTCGCCGCTGGCGAGCCGCAGCTCGAGCCCGAGCTCGCCGAGGCGGCGGACCGTGCCGCCGGCATCGGCGCGCAACTCGTCGGCGAGCGTAAAGAGCGCCTGCAGGCCTCGTTCATCGCCGAGCGCGACACCGGCCTCGCGGGCCGCGGTGCCGAGGTCCTGCGATGCCGGCGCCTGCGCAGTGCTCTGCGGCGCAGCCAGCGCTGCGACCCACTCGGCGCGGCCGGCCCGCCAGCGGCGGCCGTCGACCGTGCCCTCGATGCCCTGGCCCGCGACCTCGTGCGCATCGCGGCAGTCGAGGCCGGCGCGCGCATGCGGCAGAAAGGCCGCGGCCAGCGGATGCTTCGAGCCGGCCTCGAGCGCCGCGGCGATCGCCAGCGCGGTGGCGCCGTCGAGTGTGCCCGCGGTACGCGCCTCGAGCATGCGCGCCGCACCCGTGGTCAGCGTGCCGGTCTTGTCGAGCATGACGGTGTCGACGTGGGCGAGCCCTTCGATCGCGTCGGAGCGCGTCACGAGCACGCCGAGCCTGGCCAGCCGCGAAGTCGCGGCCGCGAGCGCCACCGGCGTCGCCAGCGACAGTGCGCAGGGGCAGGTCGCGACCAGCACCGCCAGCACCGCGGGGAAGGCCCGCGACGGGTCGACGAACATCCAGACGATGCCGACCGCAGCCGTCAGCACCAGCACGCGCACGATGAACCACGAGGCCATGCGCTCGGCGGCGAGACCGAGGCGGGGGCGCTGCGCCTGGGAGTGCTCGAGCAGGCGCACCAGGGCGTGCAGCGTCGAGTCGTGCGGCGCCGCCGTGACCTCGAGCTCGAGCGTGGCGCCGGCATTGATGGAGCCGCCGAGCAGCGGCTCGCCGGGGCCGCGCCGCTGCGGGATCGACTCGCCCGTGACCAGTGCCTCGTCGACGACCGCGTCGGCACCCTGCACGCGCCCGTCCACGGGGATCACCTGTCCGCTGCCGATGCGCAGCCGGTCGCCGATGCGTACGTCGGCCAGCGGCACTTTGTGCACGGCACCGGCGGCGTCGAGGCGCTGCGCCGTCGCCGGCAGCGCGCGCGCGAGCGCGTCGGTGACGTTCGCGGCCTGGTGGCGGCCCTTCATCTCGAACCAGCGGCCGAGCAGCAGGAAGAAGATGAACATGGTCACCGAGTCGA
The DNA here is from genome assembly GCA_020846815.1 of Gammaproteobacteria bacterium. The sequence goes on from JADLDF010000395.1 coordinate 3,882, forward strand.
AATAGACCTCGCCGGCGCCGCGCAGCGTGTTGAAGGCGCTCGCCGCGTAGGCGAGCAGCAGCGCCAGCGACACGGTCACGTCCATGCCGAGGGTGCGGCGGCGCAGGTCGTGCAGTGCGCCGCGCAGGATCGGCGCGCCCGAGTAGAACAGCACCGGCGTCGCGATCAGCAGGCAGGCGAGCTTCAGGAACTCGGCGATGCGCGGCTCGATGCCCTGGAAGGCGCCCGTGTAGAGGCCGGCCGCATACATCATGACCTGCATCGAGCCGATGCCGGCGAGGCCGAGGCGCTTGAGGGCCGTGCGCCGCTCATCGCGGCGCGCCGTGACCGCGGCGTCGCCGGCGAGCGGCACGGGGCGGAAGCCGAGCGCCGCGACCGCGCGCAGGATCGCGCCGAGCGAGGTGCGCGCCGCGTCCCAGGTCACCGAGACGCGGCCGTTGACGACGTTGACGTCGGTGAGCCGCACGCCCTCGATCTTGCCGAGGCCGGTGCGGATCGAGCGCGCGCAGTTGGCGCAGCGGATGCCGTCGGCATTGAAGACCGCGTGGCCCTCGCCGTCGCTTTCGCTGGCCCAGTGGCCCTCGAGCGAGAGCTCGCCTGTCGCGCCCATCGGGATCAGAGCCCGAGGTCGACCTGCGCGGCCGGCGCGAGGAAGCGCTCGCGCAGCCGCCAGGCGCCGTCGCCGTCGGCGACCTCGATCAGCCAGCGGCCGCGCTGCAGCGGCGGCAGCGCCGCGCCGTAGGTGCCGGAGGCAGCGTCGAGCGGCATGTCGACGCGCCGGTCGAGCTGCGGCAGCGTGGAATGCGTCAGATGGACGACCAGGCGCGCCGGCAGGGCTTGTGCCGCGTCGCGGAAGCCGAGGTGCGCGACCAGGCGATCGCCGACGGCGAACTCGAGGCCGATCACGGCGCCGAGCGCTTCGGCGCGGCGCGCGCGCTGCAGATCCTGATCGAGCGCGGCGCCTTCCCAGCTGTAGTTCGCCGGCAGCTCGGCCTCGGCGCCGCGCAGCGACACGAACACCAGCAGGATGCTCGCGACCACGGCGAACAGCGGCACGCCGATCGCGACCCAGACGACATAGTTCGGCCGCGGCTTCGCGGCGGTCGATGCGGCAGGGTCCTGCGCCGCGGCAGGCGCGGA
>JADLDF010000396.1 GCA_020846815.1 Gammaproteobacteria bacterium
CCCGACTTCAGGAAGCGGTAGCCGTCGTGGAAGGTCTCCCGTGGCATGCAATAGGGACAGCGGAAGTTGCAGCGGTCCATGACCGAGATGCGCAGGTCGCGCATGGGCCGGCCGAGGGTGTCGCGCGACTCGCGCGTGCCGCGCATCAGGGGGACGAGCTTGGAGTCGGAGGCGGTCATCTGTGCTGCCGTTCACCAGCGCCAGAGGCGCGTGACGAATCCCTTCGGATAGGTGTTGGGTCCGGGCGGAAGTTCCACGAAGCCATCGGTGCCGGTCAGCGAGGTGAAGTCGCCCGAGCCGTTGGTCGGCGCCGGCTTCGCCCAGGCGCGGCCCCATTCGTCGATCGAGAGCTGCACCGGCATGAAGAACGCGAGCGGCGCCTTGACGTCGATCGGGGCGGCGAGGGCGATCTTCTCGACCGGCTGCGCCGCCTGGCCCATCGCGGCATACAGCGCCGGCACGACATAGCGAGCGAGACAGACCAGGGTCGAGACCGGGTTGCCGGGCAGGGCGAACACGGCCGTGCCCGAGGGCGCGATGCCGAACCACATCGGCTTGCCGGGCCGCTGCGCGATCTTGTGGAAGACCTGGCGCACGCCGAGCTCCTCGAGCGCGCGCGGCACGAAGTCGAGGCGACCGGCAGACACGCCGCCCGAGAGGATCAGCACGTCGTGGGTGTCCAGATGCACGCGCAGCCGCTGGCGCAGTACCGCGAGGTCGTCGACGAGGTGGTCGTCGGCGAGGCGCAGGAAGCCGCGCTGGCGCAGTGCGGTCACGATGCCGTAGGCATTGGAGCGGCGCACCTGGTGCGCCTCGATCGGCGCGCCCGGCTCGACGAGTTCGTTGCCCGTGGAGATGACGATGATCGTCGGCTGCGCGCTGACGCGGATCCGCGGCATGCCGGCGCCGGCGGCGACCGCGATCTCGGGAGCGTTCAGCCGCCCGCCCGCGCGCAGCAGCAGTGCGCCCTGCGCGCTGTCGCTGCCCCGGCGGTGCACGTTGGTCCAGGGCTCGGCCTTCACGCCCTCGCCGAGCTGGGCGAAGCCGTCGGCGAGGCCGATTTGCTCGACCGGGATCACCGCGTCGCAGCCGGTCGGCAGCATCGCACCGGTCATGATCTCGATGCAGTGCTGGCCGTTGGCGAGCGTCAGCGGCGCATCACCGGCCGCCTGCATCGCCTGCACGCGCAGGCGGCGCGTGCCACCGCGGACTGCGGCGCTGTCGACGGCGATGCCGTCCATGGCGACGCGGTCGAACGGTGGCTGGTCGCGTTCGCCATAGACGTGCTCGCGCAGCACGGCGCCGGCGCACTGCACCAGCGGCAGCGACTCGATGGGCAGACAATTGACGTGCCGACCGATGAGACGGTCGGCTTCGGCCGGGGAGATCATGCCGGGAGTTTATCCTGGCACGGGGTCCGGAAGTGCCGCTGGGCGGCTAGTCCTTCTTCTTGTTCTTTTCGCGGTAGATCTTGACCTGGTCGTTGAAGCGCGTGGCGACCGACTGGGCGTCGTCGGCGGCGGCGTTCTGCTTCTGCGCGAGGATCTTCTGGCGCTCGGCCTTCTGCTGCTCGGTGAGGTTCGGCTCGCCGGCGATGGCCGCGTTGTGCTCGGTCTCGAGGCAGGTCTGGTAGGCGCCGATGTCGGTGTCGAACTGCTTCACGAGCTTCTGGGTCGCGAGCATCTCTTCGAGCGTGGCGGACTGGCCGTCGGGGATGTTCTCCGGAGCCTTCGGGTAGGTACAGGCCGCGTACGCAGGGCCCACGGCCAGGGTGGCGAAGAGGGCCAGAGAGAACAGCGCTTTCATGTCGAGGGATCCCCCAGGAAGATCGGGTTGCAGCAACGTGGCCGTGACCGACAGCCTGTAGGACGGGGCCTGAATGCCTCCTGAACGGAGACGACCCGGGCCCGCCGACGGCAGTCGTTCGCGACCCTATCTTAACGGGCGGCGGCCGGGCAGGGCTACCGGGGTTCGATGTGGGCACGAGGCCGCGGCTCAGGCGCGCGGTGCGGGCTCGCGTTCGCGGGTCGGCGCCGGAGCCGGTGGCGGTTCGTCGTCTTCGAGGATCGCGCGGGCCGGCTCGTCGAGCTCCTCGAACTGGCCCTGGTTCACGGCCCAGAAGAACGCCCAGATGGCGGCTGCGACCAGCACGATCGACAGCGGGATCAGCAGGTAGAGACTTTCCATCAGCGCCCTCCGGCGTCGACGAGGCGGCGCGCATTCATCACGACCAGCAGCGACGACAGCGACATGCCGATGGCCGCGATCCAGGGCGGCATCAGCCCGAGGGCCGCGAGCGGGATCGCACCGAGATTGTAGACAGCGGCCCAGCGCAGGTTCTGCCGCACGATGGCCAGCGTGCGCCGCGCGACTCCGATCGCCTCGGGCAGCGCGCCGAGCGATTCGCGCAGCAGCACCAGGTCGCCAGCCGCATGGGCGATCGACGAGCCGCTGCCCATGGCCATCGAGACGTCGGCCGCGGCCAGCACCGGGCCGTCGTTGATGCCGTCGCCGATCATCAGGACCTTGTGGCCCTCGCCCTGCAGGCCGCGCAGCAGCTCGAGCTTGCCCTCGGGGCGCTGCTCGGCGGCGTAGCGCTCCATGCCGAGCGCGCGGGCCGCCTGCGCCACGGGCGCGGCGCGGTCGCCGCTGGCGAGCCGCAGCTCGAGCCCGAGCTCGCCGAGGCGGCGGACCGTGTCGCCGGCGTCGGCGCGCAATTCGTCGGCGAGCGTGAACAGCGCCTGCAGGCCCCGCGCATCGCCGAGCGCGACACCGGCCTCGCGGGCCGCGGCGGTGAGGGCTTGCGAGGCCGGCGCCTGTGCAGCGCTCTGCGGCGCGGCCAGCGCCGCGACCCACTCGGCATGGCCGACCCGCCAGCGGCGGCCGTCGACCGTGCCCTCGATACCTTGGCCGGCGACCTCGTGCGCATCGCGGCAGTCGAGGCCGGCGCGCGCGTGCGGTAGGAAGGCCGCCGCCAGCGGATGCTTCGAGCCGGCCTCGAGCGCCGCGGCGATCGCCAGCGCGGTGGCGCCGTCGAGCGCGCCCGCGGTACGCGCCTCGAGCATGCGCGCCGCGCCCGTGGTCAGCGTGCCGGTCTTGTCGAGCATGACCGTGTCGACGTAGGCGAGCCCTTCGATCGCGTCGGAGCGCGTCACGAGCACGCCGAGCCTGGCCAGCCGGGAAGTCGCGGCCGCGAGCGCCACCGGCGTCGCCAGCGACAGCGCGCAGGGGCAGGTCGCGACCAGCACCGCCAGCACCGCTGGAAAGGCCCGCGACGGGTCGACGAGCGTCCAGACGACGCCGACCGCGGCGGTCAGCACCAGCACGCGCACGATGAACCACGAGGCCATGCGCTCGGCGGCGAGCCCGAGACGGGGCCGCTGCGCCTGGGAGTGCTCGAGCAGGCGCACTAGGGCGTGCAGCGTCGAGTCGTGCGGCGCCGCCGTGACCTCGAGCTCGAGCGTGGCGCCGGCGTTGATGGAGCCGCCGAGCAGCGGCTCGCCGGGGCCGCGCCGCTGCGGGATCGACTCGCCGGTGACCAGTGCCTCGTCGACGACCGCGGCGACGCCCTGCACACGCCCGTCCACGGGGATCACCTGGCCGCTGCCGATGCGCAGCCGGTCGCCGATGCGTACCTCGGCCAGCGGCACCTTGTGTACGGCGCCGGCGGCGTCGAGGCGCTGCGCCGTCGAGGGCAGCGCGCGGGCGAGCGCGTCGGTGACGTTCGCGGCCTGGTGGCGGCCCTTCATCTCGAACCAGCGGCCGAGCAGCAGGAAGAAGATGAACATCGTCACCGAATCGAAATAGACCTCGCCCGCGCCGCGCAGCGTGTTGAAGGTGCTCGCCGCGTAGGCGAGCAGCAGCGCCAGCGACACGGTCACGTCCATGCCGAGGGTGCGGCGGCGCAGGTCGTGCAGCGCGCCGCGCAGGATCGGCGCGCCCGAGTAGAACAGCACCGGCGTCGCAATCAGCAGGCAGGCGAGCTTCAGGAACTCGGCGATCCGCGGCTCGATGCCCTGGAAGGCCCCCGTATAGAGGCCGGCCGCATACATCATGACCTGCATCGAGCCGATGCCGGCGAGGCCGAGGCGCTTGAGGGCCGTGCGCCGCTCCTCGCGGCGCGCCGTGGCCGCAGCGTCGCCGGCGAGCGGCACGGGGTGGAAGCCGAGCGCCGCGACCGCGCGCAGGATCGCGCCCAGCGAGGTGCTTGAGGCGTCCCAGGTCACCGAGACGCGGCCGTTGACGACGTTGACGTCGGTGAGCCGCACGCCTTCGATCGCGCCGAGGCCGGTGCGGATCGAGCGCGCGCAGTTGGCGCAGCGGATGCCGTCGGCATTGAAGACCGCATGGCCCTCGCCGTCGCTTTCGCTGGCCCAGTGGCCCTCGAGCGAGAACTCGCCCGTCGCTGCCATGGTTGCCGTCCTGGCTGCCATCCGGCCTCCGCTCCGGCTCTCAGAGCCCGAGGTCGACGTGCGCGGCCTGCGCGAGGAAGCGCTCGCGCAGCCGCCAGGCGCCGTCGCCGTCGGCGATCTCGATCAGCCAGCGGCCGCGCTGCAGCGGCGGCAGCGCCGCGCCGTAGGTGCCGGAGGCCGCGTCGAGCGGCATGTC
>JADLDF010000397.1 GCA_020846815.1 Gammaproteobacteria bacterium
ATGTCTGCTCGGAATGTCTGTTCTGGGGTGGTGGGACGAGAATCACAAACGCCGGAATTCTGCGGATCTGTCTCGGCGGCGGGAAGGACCTGGCTCGCAGGAATCGGGGTTCAGGCGGACCTGAAGAGGCAGGTGCCGCCGGCGGACTTGGCGACCCGGTCGAGCAGCGCCTCGTGTGCAGCCACTTCGGCCGCCGATGCCCTGGGCACGGGCAGTGGCGGGCGGAGGCCGCGACTGCGGCTGCGGGGCCCGCTGACGGTCTCTCCGGCCGCCCGCGCCGCAGCCCGCTCTTCGCCCAGCGCCAGCGCACCCTGCCCGCCCGTCATCGCGAGATAGACGTCGGCGAGGATCATCGCGTCGAGCAGCGCGCCGTGCAGGTCGCGCTGGGAGTTGTCGACGCTGTAACGCTTGCAGAGCGCATCCAGCGAGTTGCGCTGGCCGGGGTGCAGCTCGCGCGCGAGCAGCAGGGTGTCGAGGACGCGGCAGCGCGTCGCCATCGGCACGAACTCGCGCGGCAGGCGCTTGAGCTCGGCGTCGAGGAAGCCGAGGTCGAACGCGGCGTTGTGGATCACGAGCTCCGCACCGTCGCAGAACGCCAGCAGCTCGCCGGCGATCTCGTGGAAGCGCGGCTCGCGCTCGAGCTGGGCGCGGGTGATGCCGTGCACGGCGAGCGCACCTTCGTCGATGTCGCGCTCGGGATTCAGATAGCGATGGAAGCGCCGGCCGGTCACGCGGCGATTCAGCAGCTCGACGCAGCCGATCTCGATGATGCGGTGACCGCGGTCGGCCTCGAGGCCCGTGGTCTCGGTGTCGAGAATGATCTGTCGCATGGCGGCGCGCAGTCTAACCGAGGAGCGTGTCGATCGCGGCGCTCGCCAGCCGGTCGACGCGCTCGTTGCCCGGGACGCCGGCATGGCCGGGCACCCAGCGCCACTCGATCTGGTGGCGCGCAGCGAGCGTGTCGAGCTGCTCCCAGAGGTCACGATTTTTGACAGGTTTGCGATCGGCGGTGCGCCAGTCGCGGCGTTTCCACGCGGGCAACCATTCGGTGATGCCCTTGCGCACGTATTCCGAATCGGTGTGGATCCGCACCTCGACGGGGCGCTTCAGCGCCTCGAGCGCGCGAATCACGGCGGTGAGCTCCATGCGGTTGTTGGTCGTCGCCACCTCGGCGCCGGAGAGCTCGCGCAGGTGCTCGCCGCTCTGCAGCGTCGCCGCCCAGCCCCCGGGGCCGGGGTTGCCGCGGCAAGCCCCGTCGGTATAGATCTCGACGACGCTCACGTGCGATTGGCGCGCGACGGCTCGACCAGTCCGCCGATCACCTGCCGGCGCTCCGGCAGGCGCAGCCGCAGCGGCGGCACGGCGTAGACGCGCTTGCGCGCCTTGATCAGATAGGCCCCGGCGGGCAGCGGGTAGAACAGGCCCCGGCGCAGCATCCGCGAGCCGCCGACCGGCTCGCCCCAGGGCGCCTCGTAGAGATAGCGGCGCGTCTCGGCGATCTCGTAGCCGAGCAGGCCGAGCCAGTCGCGGATGCGCCCTTCGCGCAGCAGCCGGCGCAGGCCCGGCGGATAGCCGCTGCGCGTCGCCGCTGCGCGCAGCCCCCAGAAGCTCAGCGTGCGGAAGCCCAGGATCAGCAGCTTGCCCTCGCCCGCCAGCACGCGGTCGACCTCGCGCAGCAGGGTGTAGGGATCCGCTTCGAATTCGAGGGTGTGCGGCAGCAGCACGGCATCGACCGAGTCGCTGGCGATGGGCAGCTGGGTGAGCCGCGCCGCAACGTCGGCGCCGCTGCGCAGCACGGCGCCCCATTCGGGCGAGGCGATGATGGTGCGGCGGCGGGTGCGGCCGCCGGCGACCAGCTCGCGCTGCTCTCCCCAGGCACCGACCTGGACCAGCTCCCAGCCGAAACAGTCGTCCAGCGCCTCGGTCATCAGCGCGGCCTCGGCGCGCAGCAGGGCCTTGCCGCGCGAGGACTCGAGCCAGCTGGAGATGCGCTCAGTCATACCCCTTGAGCCAGTTCACGGAAATCCGCGAGACAATAGCAATTTCCGGCGCTAATCGGTTAAATACGCTCCCAAATGGTGCCCCCCCCCGGACCACGCCGGTTGTGCGTGGCGCTGGCTGTCCTGTGCCTGACGGCCTGTGCCACGACGACCGAGGACGAACCGTGGATGCGGTCTGCGACGCCGGTGGCCACCGTGGCGGCGGCGTCCGTGCCGCAGCCGTCGTCGATCCTCGAGCCGCCCCGGCTGGAGCCGGCCCCGGAGGTGTCGCTGCAGTCCCCGTCCCTGCCGGCGCTCACCGATCTGTTCGAGCGCATCCGGACCGGCTTCGGACTCGAAGACCCCGACCGCAAAGCGGTCGACACCCAGCTCGTCTGGTACGCCCGCAATCCCGAGTATCTCGAGCGCACGTTCAGCCGTTCCGAGCTGTACATGCACCACATCGTCTCGGAGGTCGAGCGACGCGGCATGCCGCTGGAGCTCGCGCTGCTGCCGGTCATCGAGAGCGCCTTCGAGCCCTACGCCTACTCCAGCGCCCGCGCCACGGGCCTGTGGCAGTTCATCCCGGGCACCGGCACGCGTTTCGGCATGCCGCAGAACTGGTGGTACGACGGCCGCCGCGACGTGCTCGAATCGACCCGTGCGGCGCTCGACTACCTGCAGTTCCTGCACGACGAGTTCGACGGCGACTGGCTGCTGGCGATCGCCGCCTACAACTGCGGCGAGGGCTGCGTCGCCCGCGCGGTCCGCGAGAACCTCGCGGTCGGCCGGCCGACCGATTTCTGGAGCCTGCGCCTGCCGAGCGAGACGCGTGCCTACGTGCCGAAGCTCCTGGCGATGAAGCGGCTGGTGCAGACGCCCGAGACCTACGGCATCGCCTTCAGTGCGATCCCCAACGAGCCCTACTTCGTCCGCGTCGACATCGACAGCCAGATCGACTTGAAGCTCGCCGCCGAGCTCGCCGGGCTGCGGCCCGAGGAGCTGTTCGAGCTCAACCCGGCGTTCCACCGCTGGGCGACGCCGCCGCGCGGTCCGCACCACCTGCTGCTGCCCCTCGAGGCCGCGGACCTGTTCCGCCAGAACCTCGCGCAGCTGACGCCCGACGAGCGCATGCGGGTCGTGCACCACGCCGTCAAGCCCGGCGAGACGCTGGCGACGATCGCCCGCCGCTACGACTCCCAGCCGCTGACGATCCGGATGCTCAACGATATCGGCGACGGCCCGCTGGTCGCCGGCACCGACCTGCGCGTGCCCTCCGGTGCCACGGCACTGCCCGACAAGGTGCTGCGCGCCGCGGCGCGCGTCGACGGCGGCGCGAGACGCACGCAGCGCCGCCCGACCGTGCACGTGGTACGGCGCGGCGAGTCGATCTGGACGATCGCCCGCCGCAACAACATGGATCCCAAGACGCTGATGCGTCTGAACAACCTGCGCCCGGGCGACACGCTGCCGGCGGGCAAGCGCCTGGTGGTGTCGGCCAAGGGCGCGCCGGTGCCGCGCACCGCGGCCGCGACCGCCTCCGGCCCATCGAAAGCCGCCGCCGCACGCACCGTGCAGCACACCGTGCGCAGCGGCGACACCCTCTACCGGATCGCGAAGCTCTACCAGGTCACGGTGGCGCAGATCGCATCCTGGAACGGCATCACGGCGAGCATGACGCTGCGGCCGGGACAGAAGCTCAACATCAATCTGGGCCGGAGACTCTGATGGGATTCCTGACTGGCAAGCGCGCGCTGATCGTCGGCGTGGCGACCGACCGTTCCATCGCCTGGGGCATCGCGCAGGCGATGCACCGCGAGGGCGCCGAGCTCGCTTTCACCTATGCGGGCGATCGTCTCAAGGACCGTGTCGAGCCGCTCGCCGCTTCGCTCGGTGCGTCGATCGTGCTGCCGCTCGACGTCACGGTCGATGCGCAGATCGACGCCGCTTTCGCGGCGCTGCAGGAGCGCTGGGGGTCGCTGGACATCCTGGTGCACGCCGTGGCCTATGCACCGCGCGAGGCGCTCGCCGGCGGCTTCGTCGAATCGACGACGCGCGAGGCCTTCGCGATCGCCCACGACGTCTCGAGCTACAGCCTGACCGCGCTGACGCGCGGCGCGGCGCCGCTGATGAAGGGGCGCGCCGGCTCGATCGTGACCCTCTCCTACCTCGGCGCAGTGCGCTCGATCCCGAGCTACAACGTCATGGGCCTCGCCAAGGCGAGCCTCGAGGCCAATGTGCGCTTCCTCGCGGCCGACCTCGGCCCCTCAGGTATCCGCGTCAACGGGATCTCCGCCGGCCCGGTGAAGACCCTGGCGGCGGCGGGCATCGCGGGCTTTCGCAAGATGCTCTCGAGAGTGGCCGACGTGGCGCCGCTGCGCCGCAACGTCACGCTCGAGGACATCGGCAATGCGGCCGCGTTCCTCGCTTCGGACCTCGCCGCCGGCGTGACCGGCGAGATCCTCTATGTCGACAACGGCTTCCGCACCGTGGGGATGAACTTCCCGCTGGAAGCGGAAAGCTGAGCCTGGGCCGGGCGCCCGATCGCATCCTGCCGCACGTGCCGCCCACCATCCGGGGCGCGGCACGGCTGCGGCGCCCTCATTCGAACGCTTTCGGGTTCTTCTCGACGTCGGCGCGGCGGCGCAGCTCGCCGACGTAGGCGATCACGTCGCCCGAGCCCGAACGGCCCGCCCATTGAATGACGCGCTCGGCGCGCTGCCGGGGGTCCCCGGCGGCCGCAGCCGGTGCCTGGCGCGTCTGCGAGAGCAGGACGATCGCGGCGCCGCCCGCATCGACCGGGATCGCCCGCGCGGCCGGCCGGCCGGCCAGCGGACGCGGCATCGCGAAGACCTCGCGCACCACCTGCGCCGGCACGGCCGGATCGGCGCGGCCGACGAAGCGCGCCGGCTCGGCGCTGACGCCGGCGGCACGCGCCACGGCATCGATCGACTCGCCGGCCTCGATGCGACGGACGGCAGCCTCGGCCGCCGCCTTGGCCGCCTCGGCGCCGCGCTCCCGGCGCAGCGCCGCGACCACCTGCTCGCGCACCTCGGCGAGCGGCCGCAGCACGGGCTTGCGATGCTCGAACACGCGGACGAGGACGAAGCGGTCGTCGCCGAGCGCGACCGGGCCGCCGATGGCGCGCTGGTTCAGCACGGCATCGCCGAACACGACTTCCTCGAGCGCGGCATCGGCACCGAGCGGCGCACCACCCGAGCCGCGCAGGAACTCAGCGACCTCGCCGGTGGCGAGCCCGAGCTCGCCGGCCAGCGTCGCGAGGTCCGCACCCGGCTGCTCGAGCTTTCGCTGGGCCTGCTCCTCGCGCTCGCCGAACAGGTCGGCCGCGCGGTCGCGGCGGAACTCGGCTTCGAGCTCGCCGCGCGCCTCATCGTAGGTCTTGCTGCGGCCCGGCTGGATGCCGTCGAGCCGGATCACGTGGAAGCCGAAATCGGTTCTGACGGGACCGCGGATCTCGCCGTCCTTCATCGCGAACACGGCATCGGAGAAAGGCCCGACGAAGGCGCTGCGTTCGGACCAGCCGAGATCACCGCCCTGCTGCGCCGAACCGGCGTCCCTGGAGTACTTGCGTGCCAGCGCCGCAAAATCCGCCCCTGGCGCACGCGCCTCGGCGGCGACCTGCTCGGCGAGCTTCCGCGCGGCGGCCTCGTCGCCACCCTCGACCGTGATCAGGATGTGGCTCGGCCGGCGCTTCTCCGGATCGGCGTAGCGGTCCCGGTTCTTGGCGTAGAAGTCCTGCAGGTCGTTCTCGGCGACCTGGATCGTGGCGGCCACTTGGTCGAGCCGCAGCTCGGCGTACTGCAGCCGCACGCTCTCGGGCGTCTGGAAGCGCGCGGCATTCTTTTCGTACCAGGCCTGCACGGCTGCATCGTCGAGCGTGACGCCGGCCGCGAACCGCTCGCCCGGCAGCAGCGCGTAGCGCACTTCGCGCTGCTCGTCCTCGAGGCGCAGCGCCCGCTCGATCTCGAGCGGCGTGCGGAAATCGGACAGCGTCAGCGCGCGCTGCAGCTCCTGGTTGCGCAGGTTGCCGCGGATGTCGGCCTTGAACGCCTCGGCGGAGATGCCGAGCTGCGCGAGGCGCGCGAGCGCGAGGTTCTCGTTGTACTTGCCGTCGACCTGGAACGCCGGCTCGCTGCGGATGTAGTCCTCGACTCGCGCCGCCGGGACGCGGTAGCCCAGCGACCGCGTGCGCTCCTCGATCAGGGCCTGGCGGATGAACTGCTCGAGCA
>JADLDF010000398.1 GCA_020846815.1 Gammaproteobacteria bacterium
GTCGGCAAGAAGGAGATGCTGGTCCCGTACAACAGCTACAAGCTGCACCAGCCGAACCTCAAGTATTCGCAGATCCTGCAGAAGAACCACGTCAACCCGGACGTCACGCGCTACGAGCTGCACCGCGTCTGGGTCGTCGACTCGGTGCTCAAGCCCGGCACCAGCCATCTCTACAAGCGCCGCACGCTGTACGTCGACGAGGACAGCTGGCAGATCCTCGCGGTCGACTGCTATGACAGCCGCGACCAGCTGTATCGCGTGCAGGAAGGCCACGTGATCCAGTTCTACTCGGTGCCGACGCTCTGGACCGCGCTCGAGGTCGTCATGGACATGTCCAACGGCCGTTATCTCGCGCTCGGCCTCGACAACGAGGAGCCGCGCAGCCGCGACTTCAGCATCAAGCGCACGTCGGCCGACTACCAGCCGAGCACGCTGCAGCGCCGCGGCGTGCGCTGAGCGGGCGCGGATGCCCCGCGCCGGCGCGGTTCCGTCTGGCGTCGCGCCCCACCGGCGATCGCGGGCGCAGGCGGTGCCGTGGTGGCAGCCGGGCGTGCTGCTGTGCTTGACGGCGCTGATGCCGCTGGCACTGGCCGCGCCGCGAACGGCGCTCGCGCAGCCGCGTACCGCAGAGCCCGCAGGCGCCGGGGCCGGGCCTGGGGGCGCGGCCTCCGCCGGCGGCGAGGCGGCGCAGCGAGTCGCGACGTCCGCACCCGCATCCGCCGGTGCGGCAGCGGCGCAGGTCTTGCCCGCTGCGTCGGGCGAATCGGCCTCCGATCTGCTCGATCGTCCGGCGATCATCGCGCCGGCCGCGGTCCGCTCGCTGCTGCTCGACCTCGCCTGGGCCGGCCGCCGCATGGTCGCGGTCGGCGAGCGCGGCCACGTGCTGCTGTCCGACGACGACGGCCGCAGCTGGCGGCAGGCGCAGGCTGTGCCCAGCCGCACCATGCTGACCGCCGTCGCTTTCGCCGACGAGCGGCATGGCTGGGCCGTCGGCCACGATGAAATCATCCTGCACACGGCCGACGGCGGTGAGACCTGGCGGCGCCAGCACTGGGCGCCGCAGTCGCAGCAGCCGCTGCTCGACGTCTGGTTCGCCGATGCCGCGCGCGGCATCGCGGTCGGCGCCTACAAGGCGTTCTTCACGACGACCGACGGCGGCGCGAGCTGGACGAAGCAGCCCTTCGAGCCGGCGCCGCTGCCGCGCTCCGGGCCGCCGGATCCCGATGCGGACGAGTTCGCGCCCGAGTACCACCTGAACGCGATCGCCGCCCAGGGCACGCGGCTGTGGATCGGCGCCGAGGCGGGCCAGCTCTATCGCTCCGACGACGGCGGCGCGAGCTGGCGGACGCTGCCGTCGCCCTATGCCGGCTCGTACTTCGGCCTGCTGCCCTTGGGTGGCGACGCGCTGCTCGCTTTCGGCCTGCGCGGCAACCTGTTCCGCTCCGACGATGCCGGCCAGAGCTGGCGCCGGCTCGACTCCGGCACCACGGCCATGCTGACCGACGGCGTCGCGCTCGCCGATGGCCGCCTCGCGTTGGTCGGTCTCTCGGGCACCGTACTGCTCTCTGCCGATCGTGGTGCGAGCTGGACGCTGTATCAGCAGCCCGACCGCCGCGGCCTGTCGGCGGTGCTGCCCGCCGCCGACGGCGCGCTGGTTGCGGTGGGCGAGGAGGGCGTGCGGCGCATCGAGCTCGGTGCCGCGGGCGACGCAGCGCGCGGCACTGCCTCCAAGGACACGACGCGCGGTGCTGCCGCCACCGCCGGGGCAGCGCGTGATGCCGCAACCGCTGTCGCAGTGCGTGACGCCGAAGGCGCGACCGGCGACTCCAGGGTCGCGGGAGGCCAGCGATGAGCCGCCAGACGTTCTCGGCGCGCATGGAGCATGTCCTGTTCTCGCATCGCGTGCTGATCATCGCGACTTTTGCGATCGTCACCCTCGCGATGCTGTTCTTCGTCTTCCGCGGCCTGCGCATCGATGCCTCGTTCACCAAGCAGCTGCCGCTGAAGCACGAGTACATGCAGACCTTCGTCGAGCACCAGGCGGAGTTCGGTGGCGCGAACCGCGTGCTGATTGCGCTGGTCGCGCGCGACGGCAACATGTTCACGCCGCAGTTCTTCGCGGCGCTGAAGCAGGCCACCGACCGCGTGCTCGTCATGGACGGCATCGACCGCGGCCGCGTGCAGTCGCTGTTCACGCCGAACGTGCGCTACATCGAGGTCGTCGAGGACGGCATCCAGGCGGGCAACGTCGTCGACGCCGAGTTCCAGCCGACGCCCGAGGCGCTGGCCGAGGTGCGCGAGAACATCCTCAAGGCCGGCATCGTCGGCCGCCTGGTCGCGAACGACTTCTCCGGCGCGCTGATCAGCGCGATCGTGCTCGAGCGGGATGCGCAGGGGCGGCCGGTCGACCCGATCGCCGTCGCCGAGCAGCTCGAGCGCGAGGTACGCACCGCGATCGCCAGTGGCGACGGCGCGGCGGGCATCGACGTGCAGGCTGTCGGCTCGCCGGTCGACGTGCACATGATCGGCTTCGCCAAGGTCATGCACGACATCGCCCAGGGTGCACTCTCGGTCGTGATCTTCGCGGCCGTGACGCTGTTGCTGACGCTGCTGGCCGTGTGGATCTACTGCCAGTCCTTCCGCGTGGCGCTGGTGCCGGTCGTCTGCTCGGTCATCGCCGTGATCTGGCAACTCGGCACGCTGGTCGTGCTCGGCTACGGCATCGACCCGCTCGGCCTGCTGGTGCCCTTCCTGATCTTCGCGATCGGCGTCAGCCACGGCGTGCAGAAGATCAGCGCCGTCACCGATGCCGTATTCGACGGGCTCGACCCCGAGGCCGCGGCCCGGCGCACCTTCCGGCTGCTGCTGCTGCCGGCGATCGTCGCGCTGCTCGCCGATCTGGTCGGCTTCGTCACCATCCTCTACATCCCGGTGCAGGTCATCCGCGAGATGGCGATCACCGCCAGCATCGGCGTCGCGATCGTGATCCTGACGGACCTCGTGCTGCTGCCGGTGCTGGTGTCCTTCGTGAAGTTCGACCCGGCCTACCGGGATCGCGTCGCACGCCGCCAGGCGCGGCTGCAGCGCTGGTGGCACGGGCTGTCGGTGATCACGCTGAAGGGCCCCTCGCTCGCGATCATCGCGGTCGCCGCCGTGCTCGGCGTCGCAGGTTTCCTGGTCGGCAGGGGCGCGGTCATCGGCGACGCGACCGCCGGCGTGCCGGAGCTGCGGCCGGACTCGCGCTACAAC
>JADLDF010000399.1 GCA_020846815.1 Gammaproteobacteria bacterium
CTGATGCGCACCATGGTCGCCTCCGGCGAAGCGGACGCGCTCGTGCCGGAGCGCGTCTGGAAGGAGCTGGAGCGCGCGCTCGGCGAGCCGCGTCCCGACGTGTTCGTGCAGGTGCTGCGCGACTGCGCCGCGCTGCGCGTGCTGCTGCCCGAGGTCGACGCGCTTTTCGGCGTGCCGCAGCCCGAAAAGCACCACCCCGAAGTCGACGCCGGCGTGCACGTGCTCATGGCGCTGCGCTGCGCCGCCGGACGCGGCGCCAGCGTGCCGGTGCGCTTCGCGGTGCTGGTGCACGATCTCGGCAAGGCCGCGACGCCGCCTCGGCACTGGCCGGCGCACCATGGCCACGAAGGCGCGGGTCTCGCGCCGCTCGAGGCGCTGGTCGAGCGGCTGCGCGTGCCGAACGAGCACCGCGAGCTCGCACGGCTGGTCACGCGCTTCCACACCCACGTGCACCGCGCGCTCGAGCTGCGGCCCGCCACCGTGCTCGAGCTGCTGGAGGCGGCGGACGCGTTCCGCCGCCCCGAGCGCTTCACGGCACTGCTCGAGGCCTGCGAGTGCGACGCGCGCGGGCGACTCGGCCTCGAGGCTCGCGAGTATCCGCAACGCGCCTGGCTCGCGGCCGCGCGCGACGCGGCTGCGGCCGCGACGCTCGAGCCGGCCGAACGCGCCGGCCTGCCGGGCGCGGCCATCGGTGCGGCACAGCGCCGCAAGCGCCTCGCGGCGCTCGCCGCGCTCAAAGCGAGCCGCGCAGGTCCTGCAGCCTGAAACCGGCGGGCACGGCCTCGGCGTCGATGCCGCGCGTCAGCAGCATCAGCTTCACCGACTCGCCCATCTCGCCCGGCAGCAGCAGCTGCCGCGCGCCGTGTGCGAGACGCGCGCGCGTCACTTCGTCGGCATCGGCGAACGCCGCGGCGAGCCGCGCCTCGATGCCGCCGCCGAGCAGCACCGCGGCCTGGGTCGAGAAGCCCGCGACTTCGAGGCCGGCCGCATCGGCGGCCTCGGCAACGGCAGTGAAATCGACCCAGACACTCAGGTCCGTTAGCCCGGGGTAGAGAAAGGGATCGTCGTGCGCACGGTGCCGGTAATGCGCACGCAGGCTGCCGCCGCGACGCTGCGGATGGTAGTAGTGGCGCCGCGGCAGGCCGTAGTCGGCGAGCAGCACCGCGCCGCGGCCGAGCAGCGCGCCGAGCGCGCCGATCCACCGCTCGATCGCCGGCTGCAGCTCGCCGACATAGCCCTCGGGCAGAGACTCGCGCAGCGCCGGCGGCAGACGGTTGGCGAGCGCCGCGACGAAGGCCTCGTCGCCGTCGCGGCTGCCGTCGGCGCGCCGCGCCTGCCAGGCGAACGCCGGTCCGGTCGTCGACTCGCCCGCATCGCGCGCGGCCACCACGCCGAGCCGCCACGGCTCGCCGCCCTGCATCACGAAGCGCTCGCAGGGCAGCGCATCGAGCACCTCGTTGCCGAACACGACGCCGTCGAAGCGCTCCGGCAGGGCATCGAGCCAGCGCGCGCGCGCCGCGGCCGCGCCCGCGAGCTCGCGCACGCACTCCGGCTGCCGTGCACGCAGGTCGGCGCCGATCTCGAGCAGCAGGTATTCGTCGGGCAGCTCGCCGCGCGCGGCCAGCTCGCGCAGCGCGACGCCCGCGAAGCGGCCGGTGCCGGGGCCGAACTCCAGCACGCGGCGCGCGCCCGCGGCGGCGAACAGCGGCGGGAACCCGGCGGCGAGCACCTGCGCATACAGCTCGGAGATCTCGGGCGCGGTCACGAAGTCGCCGGCCGCGCCGAACTTCGCCGCGCCCGCACTGTAGTAGCCGAGACCCGGCGCATACAGCACGAGCGACATGTAGGTCGCGAAATCGAGCCAGCCGCCGGCGGCCGCGAGCCGCTCGTGCAGCAGCGCCACGACCCGCGCGCCGTGCCGGGCCGCCTCGCCCTGCGGCGCCGGCATCTCGACGGCTGCGGCGCCGATTGAGCTGCGGGGGCCGCGCGTCATAAGCTCGTGACCCCATGGACACCCCAGGTTCGCTCGCCGGCCGCGTCGCGCTGGTCACCGGCGGTGCGCAGCGCGTCGGCGCCGAGATCGTGCGCACCCTGCACGCGGCGGGCGCGCGCGTCGTCGTGCACTACAACCGCTCGGCACCGCAGGCCGAGAGCCTCGCGGCCGAGCTCGAGGCCCTGCGCGCCGGCAGCGCGATCACCGCGCGCGCCGACCTGCTCGAAGTGGCACGGCTCGGCGATCTGGTCGAGGCCGCGACCCGTGCCTTCGGCCGTCTCGACATATTGGTCAACAACGCCTCGACCTTCTACCCGACACCGGTCGGCGAGATCACCGAGGCGCACTGGAACGACCTGCTCGGCTCGAACCTCAAGGCGCCGCTGTTCCTGTCGCAGGCCGCGACCACGGCGCTGCGGCTGTCGCGCGGCCTGATCCTCAACATCGTCGACATCCACGGCATGCGGCCGCTGCGCCGCTATCCGGTCTACGGCATCGCCAAGGCGGGCCTGATCATGCTGACGCGCTCGCTGGCGCGCGAGCTCGGCCCGCACATCCGCGTCAATGCGATCGCACCGGGCCCGGTCATGTGGCCCGCCGACGGCGCCGCCGACCTCGAGCTGCAGAAGAAGATCGTCGAGCGCACGCTGCTCAAGCGCAGCGGCTCGGCGCAGGACGTCGCGCGCACGGCGCTGTTCTTCGCCGCCGACGCGCCCTACGTCACCGGCCAGGTGCTCGCGGTCGACGGCGGCCGCAGCGTCGGCTGGTGAGCCCACGCTCACGGCCCGGCCGGGCCGGGAGCGAACGGCACGCGCCGCATCGGGTGGGCGGCGCGATCGAAGCCTGACCACAGCTCGCCGAGCGTCAGCCCCAGCACCGGGTGGCGCACATCGGGCGCGAGATCGGCCATCGGCCCGAGCATGTAGGCGCGCTTGACGAGATCGGGCCGCGGCAGCACCAGGCCCGGCTCCTCGCAGCGCAGGTCGCCGTACAGCAGGATGTCGAGATCCATGCTGCGCGGCACCCACTTCGGCGCATCGCGCCGGCGACCGCAGAGCCCCTCGATGCGCTGCAGCTCGGCGAGCACCTCGCGCACGCCGCGCGTGGTCTCGAAGCCCGCGACCCAGTTGATGAAGTCCGGCCCGTCGAAGCCGACGGCGGCATTGCGGTAGGCGGGTGAGAAGCGCACCGGCGCGAAGACGCGCACGAGCTCCTGCGCGGCCAGCGCGAGGTGGCGCTCGGGCTCGACGTTGCTGCCGGCGGCGACGAACACGCGCACCGGCGCGGCCTCGCCCGGCACGGGCGGCCCGGCGTCCGCCGCCGCCGTCATCCGCGCGCCTGCCGCACGGCCGCGAGATCCGCGCGCCTGCGCAGGATCTCGACGCCGACGTCGCGCGAGTCGCGGATCGCGCCCGGCTTGTTCACGGCGAGGCGGATCCACTCGATGCCGAATTCCTCGAGCACCAGCAGCGCGACGCGGTGCGCCAGGGTCTCGACCAGCTTGAACTCCGAGGCGCCGACGAACTCGATGATGCGCTTGGCGACGCGCTTGTAGTCGAGCGTGTCCGCGACTTCGTCGCGAGCCGCGGCGCGCGCGCAGTCGACCGGCAGCTCGAAGTCGATGACGACCTTCTGCCGGATGCGCCGTTCCCAGTCGATGAAGCCGATCAGGCACTCCACTTCGAGGCCGCGGAGGAAGATCTTGTCCTGGGTCGGGGCGGTCGTCATGGATGAGCTTCCGGTGTCGGGCGTCCGAGCGAGGCCAGCGGCCACTGGGCGCGGGCGCGGATCGCGAGGTCGTCGTGCTCCCCGGCCGCGAGCCTGGCGAGACCGGCGACGGCGATCATCGCCGCGTTGTCGGTGCAGAATTCGAGGCGCGGATAGTACACGCGCGCCCCCCGCTGCCGCGCGGCCGCATCGAGCGCCGCGCGCAGCGCCTGGTTCGCACCGACACCACCTGCGACCACGAGGTCGCGGTGCCCGGTCTCCTCGAGCGCGCGCAGCGCCTTGACCACCAGCGTCTCGACGATTGCCGACTGCAGCTCGAGCGCGATGTCGGCGGCGACGGCCGGGTCGAGCGGGCGTGCGACCGCAGCCGCAGCCGCCACGGCCCCTGCCGCCGGCCTCGTCGCACGCTGCGCCGGATCGTTCGGCTCATCGGCCGCGGGCGCGGCCGGCACACCTCTTGCCTCGCGGACGGCATGCAGCACCGCGGTCTTCAGGCCCGAAAAGCTGAACTCCAGGCCGCCGGCGCGATCCAGCATCGGCCGCGGGAAGTGGTAGCGACCGGTCCGGCCCGCTTCGGCCAGCCGCGCGAGGTGCGGCCCGCCGGGATACGGCAGGCCGAGGAGCTTCGCGCTCTTGTCGAAAGCCTCGCCGGCCGCATCGTCGCGGGTCTCGCCGAGCAGCCGGTAGGCGCCGATGCCGGTCGCCTCGATCAGCATGGTGTGGCCGCCCGAGACCAGCAGCGCGACGTGCGGAAACGGCGGCGGATCGGGCTCGAGCAGCGGCGCCAGCAGATGCCCCTCGAGGTGGTGCACGCCCAGAGCCGGCACGCCCCAGGCATAGGCCAGCGAGCGGGCGAGCGCGGCGCCGGTCAGCAGCGCACCGATCAGGCCGGGTCCCGCCGTGTAGGCGACGCCCTGGAGCTGCGCCGGCGTGGTGCCGGCGGCCGCGAGCGCACGCTCGACCAGCGGCAGCAGGCGCTGCACGTGGTCGCGGGAGGCGAGCTCCGGCACCACGCCGCCATAGATCTGGTGCAGGTCGACCTGCGAGAACAGCTCATGCGCGAGCAGCCCGGAGCGCCGGTCCAGCACGGCCACGGCGCTTTCGTCGCAGGAGGATTCGATCGCCAGGATGCGCAAGTTCATGTGCCGCTTTTGCGTTTTGCCGGGCGGATCTTTAGAATCCCCGCCCTTGCCCCGTCAGGGCTAGTGAAGAAGCCCAATTAAATCAACAGCTTGAGGTTTCGATGCCGAGCGTTCGTGTTCGCGAGAACGAGTATTTCGACGCAGCCCTGCGGCGCTTCAAGCGCGCCTGCGAGAAGGCGGGGGTTCTGACCGAGCTCCGTCGCCGGGAATTCTACGAGAAGCCCACGCAGGAACGGAAACGCAAGAAGGCTGCGGCGGTCAAACGCCACATCAAGCGCAACTCGCGTTCGTTCGCGCGCCCGCGCTGAAGCGCGGCGCATCGTTCGACGGCGGGTCGCGCCCTGCCCTGCTCCGCCTGCGCGCGGCGGGGCGCTGGTCCATCGTTCCGGCTTCGCCTTCCTCACTCAGCGGCCGTAGGTAAACCCTCATGTCACTGCGCGACCAGATCACCGAGGACATGAAGACCGCGATGCGCTCCGGTGCCAAGGAGCGCCTCGGCCACATCCGCATGCTGCAGGCGGCGATCAAGCAGCGCGAGGTCGACGAGCGCATCGTGCTCGACGACGCGCAGGTGCTCGCCGTCGTCGAGAAGATGGTCAAGCAGCGCCGCGAGGCCATCGCGCAGTTCGAGTCCGGCGGCCGCGCCGACCTCGTCGCCAAGGAAAACGCCGAGATCGCGACGCTGCAGTCCTACCTGCCCGCCCAGCTCACCGAAGCCGAGATCGATGCGCTGATCGCCGAGGCCATCGCCCAGACCGGCGCCTCCTCGATCAAGGACATGGGCAAGGTCATGGGCCTGGTCAAGGGCAAGGCGGCCGGCCGCGTCGACATGGGCGCCGTTGGCGGCCGCATCAAGGCCCGCCTCGGCGGCTGAAGCGCCGGCCGCGCCGATGGCCGGGCGCATCCCGCAGAGCTTCATCGATGACCTGGTCGCGCGCAGCGACATCGTCGAGCTGA
>JADLDF010000400.1 GCA_020846815.1 Gammaproteobacteria bacterium
ACGGCCGGCGCGCAGGCGGTAGAGGCGCGAATCGCCGACGTGGGCGATGGTCACGTGGTCGTCGTGGAACAGCGCGGCGACCACGGGCGTGCCCATGCCTTCGCACTGCGGCTGGGTCCGGGCGGTCTGGTGGAGGATCTTGTTGGCGCGCTGGATGGCATCGCGCAGCACGATGGAGCGGCGCGACAGCCGGGTCAGCGGATCCGAGGCGGCCAGGTCTTCGCGTTCGACGGTTTCGCGCACGAGGTTGACGATGGTCTTGACCGCGATTCCGCTCGCGACCTCACCGGCGTTGTAGCCGCCCATGCCGTCGGCCAGCACCAGCAGGCCGATGTCCGGATCCAGGGCGATCGTGTCCTCGTTGTGCTCGCGGACCTTGCCCGTGTCGGTTTCGCCGACCAGGGGTATTTTATTGCGCAGCGTCACGCGAAGCAGCCGGCCGGACCCGAAGTGTGATCCGGTTCACGGGCGGACGCTGCCGGCGCGACCGGGCTGGAATGCAGCCGGGTACGCGGGAAGCTCGGGACCGGCCCGCTCGTCGGATCAGGCATGGTGTTGAGACCGTAGTGGCCCATCCCCTGTGGTGGGCGGCGAAACACTAGCATCCCGGGCGACCAAGTCCGAGGCTGTGGTCACAGTTTGCCGGTGATGCGCCCGGGCGGCAAAATCCACTCAGCCCCACGCCTGCTGCGGGCACCCGATCCGGGTTGCGCACCGCCACCACCCTCGCAGAATTTCATCCATGGCCCGATCCAGCATCGTCTTCGTCTGTTCGGCCTGCGGGGGCGAATCGGCCAAGTGGCAGGGGCAGTGCCCGCAGTGCGGGGAGTGGAATTCCCTGCAGCGTCGCGAAGCCACCGCGCCGGTGCGCGGCGTCGGCGCCGGCGCGGGCGGCGCGCGGGCGGCCCGTGGCGCTCGCGCGCCGCTCGCGGCCGCCGCGGCACTCGCGACCGACGGCCTGCCGGAGCGCTTCGGCTCCGGCCTCGTCGAGCTCGACCGGGTGCTCGGGGGCGGCTTCGTGCCGGGCAGCGTGACCCTGCTCGGCGGCGATCCGGGCATCGGCAAATCGACGCTGCTGCTGCAGGTCGCGGCCAGCGTCGCGCAGCAGGCGCCGGTGCTGTATGCGACCGGCGAGGAGTCGGCGGCGCAGGTGGGCCTGCGCGCCAGGCGCCTGGGCCTCGGTGCGGCGGCGCTGCGGCTCGCGCCGGAGACCGATCTCGACGAGATCCTCGCCCAGGCCGGCGAGGCGCGTGCGCGGTTGCTGGTCGTCGATTCCATCCAGACGGTGCAGCTCGCCGCGATCGCTTCGAGCGCCGGCGGCGTCGCGCAGCTGCGCGAATGCGCCGCCGAGCTGGTGCGCTTCGCGAAGTCCACGGGCACGGCCGTCTGCATCGTCGGCCACGTCACCAAGGAAGGCGCGATCGCAGGTCCGCGCGTGCTCGAGCACCTGGTCGACACCGTGCTCTATTTCGAGAGCGATGCCGGTTCGCGCCACCGCATCGTGCGCGCAACCAAGAACCGCTTCGGCGCGGTCAACGAGCTGGCGTTCTTCGCCATGACCGAGAGCGGCCTGCGCGAAGTCGCGAATCCTTCCGCGATCTTCCTCGCCCGGCCGGAGCAGGTCGCGCCGGGCAGCATCGTCATGGTGGCGCGCGAGGGTGGCCGGCCGCTGCTGGTCGAGATCCAGGGGCTCGTCGACCCGATGCGCTTCGGCAATCCGCGGCGCGTCGCCCAGGGCCTCGACGCGACGCGGCTGTCGATGCTGCTCGCCGTGCTGCACCGCCACGGCGGCCTGTCGCTGCAGGATCACGACGTGTTCGCGAACGTCGTCGGAGGCCTCGAGGTGCGCGAGACCGGTACCGACCTGCCGGTGCTGCTGGCGCTCGCGTCGAGCCTCTGCGACCGCGCACTGCCGGAGACGCTGGTTGCATTCGGCGAAGTCGGGCTGACGGGCGAGGTGCGTCCCGTGGCCTATGGCGAGGAGCGGCTGCGCGAGGCCGCCAAGCAGGGCTTCCGCAGCGCGCTGGTGCCGCGCGACAACGTGCCGCGGCGGCCGGTCGACGGGCTCGAGGTGCGCGGCGTCGCGCGGCTCGCCGAGGTCATCGAGGCGCTGTTCGGTCGCTGACGCCCGCTGCGACCTCGCGCACCCGCACCGTGCGGATGGTGTTGTCGGCGATCTGCAGCACCTCGAACTCCCGGTTGCCGACACGCAGCATCGTGCCGGCCGCGGGAATCGTCTCGAGCTGCTCGAGCAGCAGGCCGTTCAGGGTCTTCGGGCCGTCAGTAGGCAGGTCCCAGCCGAGCGCACGGTTCAGAGCGCGGTTGGTCGCGCTGGCGTTGATGAGGTAGACGCCCGGCGACTCCGGCTGGATGTCACGGTGCGTCGTGGTCGCCGGATCGCTGGTGAACTCGCCGACGATCTCCTCGAGCAGGTCTTCGAGAGTGACCAGTCCCATGACGTCGCCGTATTCGTCGACGACGAAGCCGAATCGGCGCCGGTTGCGCTGGAAGTTGGCGAGCTGGACCATCAGCGAGGCGCCTTCGGGCACGAAGTAGGGCTCGCGGCTGCGGGCGATCTCCTCGATGCGTTCGTGGTCGAGCGTGCCGCGTGCGAGCTCCTGCGCGACGCGCTTCATGTGCAGCAGACCGACCATCTGGTCGATGTCGCCGCGGTAGACCGGCAGGCGCGTGTGCGGCGTGCTGCGCAGCTGCTCGAGGATCTGCTCCCAGTCGTCCTCGAGGTCGATGCCGGCGATCTCCTGACGCGGGATCATGATGTCGTTCACGGTCGCGCGCTCGAGGTCGAGGATCGACAGCAGCATCTGGCGGTGGCGCTGCGGCAGCATCGGCCCGGACTCGGCGACCACGGTGCGCAGCTCGTCGGCCGAGAGGCTGGAGTCGCCGCGCGC
>JADLDF010000401.1 GCA_020846815.1 Gammaproteobacteria bacterium
GCCGACGCTCGAGACCAGGATCGGCGGACTGTTCTTCGCCGGCCAGATCAACGGCACCACCGGCTACGAGGAGGCCGGTGCCCAGGGCCTGGTCGCCGGCATCAATGCCGCGCAGCGCGTCCGCGGTCGCGAGCCCTGGACGCCGTCGCGTGCCGAGTCCTACCTCGGCGTGCTGATCGACGATCTCGTGACCCAGGGGACCCGCGAGCCCTATCGCATGTTCACCAGCCGCGCCGAGCACCGCCTGCTGCTGCGCGAGGACAATGCCGACCTGCGGCTCACGCCCACCGGCCGCGCGCTCGGGCTGGTCGACGCGGAGCGCTGGACGTTGTTCGAGCGCAAGCGCGAGGCGGCCGAGGCCGAAGTCCAGCGCCTCGAGCGCCACTGGATCCGCGCCGCCGAGGTACGGGACTGGGCCACGCGCGTCACTGGTACGCCGCTGCCGCGCGACGCGAGTGCGATGGACCTGCTACGCCGCCCCGACGTCGGCTACGACGATCTCATCGCGCTCGGCGAGGAGGCGCTTCCGGATCTTGCCGCCGGCAATCCACTGCCGGCCCTCGCAGCGCTGGACGATCGCCTGCCCGCGGCCGTGCGGCTGCAGGTCGAGGTGCGGGCTCGCTATTCGGGCTACATCGAGCGCCAGCATCAGGACATCGAGCGTGCGCGCCGGCACGAGTCGCTGCGCCTGCCCGAGGACTTCGACTATGCGCGTTTTGGCGGCCTGTCGAACGAAGTCCGCCAGAAGCTCGCCGAAGTGCGCCCGGCGACGCTCGGCCAGGCCTCGCGCGTGCCCGGCGTCACGCCGGCCGCGGTTTCCATCCTGCTGGTGCACCTGAAGAAGCGCGCGGGCTGAAGCGGCCCGCTGCCTGCGCGCAACCAGCTCGGGACGAGACCCACGCGAGCGCCCGCGGGGCCGTGCGCTGCGGCATGCGATCGACCCGCTCGGGCAAGCCGCGCGCGGCCGAGCGGGGTCGTCACTCGCGCGGCATCGGCACCAGCATCACGGGGATGGACACGCGCCGCAGCACTGCTTCGGCCTGCGAGCCGAGCAGCATCTTGGCGAGACCCGTGCGGCCGTGGGTGCTCATGCAGATCGCGTCGGCGCCGATGCGTGCCGCGGCCTGTGCCACGCCCGAGGCGATGTCCTCGGCGGTGACGACTTCGGTCGTCACTCGCACCAGCCGGTCGTCGGCATCGCCGGGAATCGCCGCCTGCAGCGAGCGCGCGGCTTCGTCCTCCGCGGGCGAGCGGCCCGGGTCGAGCACGTGCAGCAGGTGCAGGCGGCCGCCGGTCGGCACCATCGCCATCGCCTGGCGCAGCGCGCGGTTCGACAGCGGCGAGAAGTCGATCGGCACCAGCAGCGTGCGCAGCTCGACGGGCGCTTCCGGCGCGACACCCTCGAAGCTGGCCGGCACGACGAACACGTTGGTGTCGGCGCGGTGCACCACGCCGTTCGAGACCGAGCCAAGCAGGAAGCGCGCCAGCGCACCGCGCCGATGACTGCCGACCACGATCGCGTTGGCACCCTCGATGCTGCCTATCATCGCGACGTTGGCATCGGCGCGGCCCCAGGCCGGCGCCAGAACCAGCCGCGCATCCGCGGCTTCGGGCACGTCGGCGGCCCATTTGCGGAAGTCCTCCTCGAGCCGCTTCTCGACCGCCGGGTCGAGCTGATCGAGCGCGACCGGCCCGGAGACGCCGAGCCGCGAATGCTCCGCGGGCGGCCAGATCACCTGCGCGACGACGAGCTTCGAGCCGCCGGGAGCTTCGAGCCGCGCGGCCCAGCGCAGCGCAGTCTTCGCGCTCTCGCCCTGGTCGATCGCGACGAGCACCCGCAGCCGGCGCTGGCCGCCGGCCCACTCGACCAGGCTGGCCGCATCGCGCACCAGCAGCGCGGGCACCGCGGTCGTGCGGGCGATGCGCTCGGCGACACTGCCGATCAGCCAGCGCGGCGCGGCGTGCTGGCCCACGGCCGAGACCACGATCAGCCGCGCCTTCGCTTCGGCGGCCATCTGGGTCAGCTCGACGTCGGCGATGCCGCGCACGACGTCGCACTCGATGGTCGCGCCGGTCGCGCTGCGCAGCGACAGCGCGAGCACCTCGAGGTCCTGCACGCGCTGCTCCTGCAGCCGCTGCGCGGCATCGGGCGGCAGGCTGTCGCCCTCGAACAGGTCGATCACGTGGACGAGCTTCAGCGCCTCGCCCCAGGCCTTGGCGAGTGCCGCCGCCGCCCTCGCGGCTTCCGCCGCCGGCGCCGAGAAATCCGTTCCGCAGAGGATGCTCATGCGGCCATTATCATCCGCCGGCGCCGCGCAGGCACCCATTTAAGGTGCCGTCGATCGCGGTGAAGGTGTTGTTGTCGCAGTCGAGACCGCCCTCAGCGCCGCCGGCACCGTCGGCGACCACGACGACGCCGATGAGGGTCAGACGTAGCCCTTGCGCCCCAGCCCCGTCGGCGACCACGACGACGCCGATGAGGGTCAGACGTAGCCCTTGCGCCCCAGCCCCGTCGGCGGTCCCTTGAAACCTGTGGGCCGCCGGCTCTTCGCCTGCCACTCGTAGCCCGGCGTCTCGGGCGGTACGTCCTGCGCGAACGCGCCCCAGGTCTCGAGGCGCGAATTCTGCGGCGCCGGCCAGCCCGGTGGCAGGGTCAGGTATTCGGGCGCGTGCTTCTCGATGTAGGCGAGCACCTTCGGCGGCACGTCACGGGTGCCGCCGAGGCCCTTGTGCGAGTGCAGCCGGCCGAACAGCGTCAGGCCGCGCTGTGCATGCTTGCCCATGCGCATCCACGGCCAGCATTCCGACAGCCGCGCGAAGCCGGAGCGCATGCGCGCCGTCGGCAGGTCGCGGTCCTCGACCTCGCGCAGCGAGGCGAACATCGTGAAGTGCTCGGAAGGCGTGATCTTCGGCCCGGTCGAGTAGGTCGGCCAGCCTTCGGGCGTGACCGGATTGGTGTACTCGTGCGCGTAGTCCCATTCCAGCATCAGGTCGTCGCCGTAGCGCGAGA
The DNA here is from genome assembly GCA_020846815.1 of Gammaproteobacteria bacterium. Next base: position 3,011 of record JADLDF010000401.1, read on the forward strand.
ACGGCAGGCGGAACGGATACTTGCCGTCCGCGTCCGGGAACACCGTGCCCTCGTTCATCGTCGTCGGCGCGTCGCCTTCGTGGCCGGGCGCGAACTTCGGCACCTCGACGCCGAGCGTCCCGGTGATCAGGCTGTTGTAGAAGTGGTAGACCTCGCAGCGCTCGCCGGTCAGCGGATTGTCCCAGTATTCGAGGATGTCGCCGCTGCGCAGGTCGGTGAAGTAACCTGTCTCGCGCGACTTCACCTTGAGGAAGCCCTTCGGGTCGTGCTCGGCCTGCATGACGCCCGTGCCCGTGAAACCGAAAACCGGTACCAGGCGCTTGCCCGGCATGCGCAGATACATCAGGCCGTGGAAGCCGCCGATGACCGGCGTCTCGTAACCCATCCAGATCTTGCCGAAGGCGTAGAGATTGTCGATCGGATCGTTGAAGTCGAGGGGCTTCGAAGCGCCCTTGCGGCGCAGCGTTTGCGATGCCGCATCGGCCGGGGTCGCAGCGTCCGCCGCCTGCACACTGCTGCTCGGGGTGGCAATGCCGGCAGCTCCCGCGAGCATGCCACCGAGCATGCCGAGTGCGCTGCGCCGGCCCGTGACCAGATCCCGGACGAAGTAGGAAGTCGACATCGCCGCACGCTCCTTCTGTTTCGAGGGAGCGTCGAGCTTAGCCAACGGCATCGTGCTGCATCGAAGCAGACGATCGCCGTTCACTCAATGGTCAGCCGGACACCGGAATCCGGTTCGATCGTGCCTGCTCGACAGCGGATGCAGGCCGCGCCGCGGAGCGCGGGCCAGCCGCTCACGGCCTGCAGCGCGCTCGCAGCGACGGGCGCTTTTTTCAGTCAGAGCCACCGACTGCTCACCAGTAGCGCGGCGCGTCGTAGTACTTGTAGGCGCGGTCGCGATAGGTGACGCCGTCGTTGCGCGTCAGCTCCTCGATCGAGTCCGCCGGCGCAGCCGACAGCTGGTCCTTGGTGAAATCGACCACATAGGCGTTCTGCGCCGGGTCGTAGTCGAGCGAGGCCCAGGGCACCGGGTGGTACTTGGCGTTCATGCCGAGCAGGCCGCCGAAGCTGACGATCGCGAACATGATGTTGTTCGAGGTCTTGTCGAGCACGACGTCCTCGACCTGGCCGATCTTCTTGCCGGAACGGTCGTGGACGTTGGTGCCGATCA
>JADLDF010000402.1 GCA_020846815.1 Gammaproteobacteria bacterium
CCGGAGATCCTGATGCTGCTGCCGCATCTGGCGCGCCTCGGCGTGCCGCTGGTCGCGATGACCGGCAACCGCAGCTCCTCGCTGGCGCGCAACGCCACCGTGCACCTCGACGTCAGCGTCCCCGAGGAAGCCTGTCCGCTGAACCTCGCGCCGACGGCCAGTACCACCGCGGCATTGGCGATGGGCGATGCGCTCGCGGTCGCGCTGCTCGACGCCCGCGGCTTCACGGCCGAGGACTTCGCGCGCTCGCATCCGGGCGGCTCGCTCGGCCGGCGCCTGCTGCTGCACGTCGAGGACGTGATGCATCGTGGTGCCGAGATGCCGCAGGTGGGTCCGGCGACGCCGCTCGCCCAGGGCCTGGTCGAGATGTCGCGCAAGGGCCTCGGCATGGCCGTCGTCGTCGACGAGGAATCGCGCGTGCTCGGCGTGTTCACCGACGGCGACCTGCGGCGTGCCCTCGACGCCCGCATCGACGTGCACGCCGCGACCATGCAGGACGTGATGACGCGCCGCTGCCGCTCCATCAGACCGCGCGAGCTCGCCGCCGAAGCGGTGCACGTCATGGAAACCCACCGCATCACCGCCCTGCCCGTCGTCGATGCCGCGGGCAGGCTGGTCGGCGCGCTGAACGTGCACGACCTGCTGCGCGCCGGCGTGGTCTGAACGACCGTGGCTCGCTCCCGCCGCAGTCGTACCGTCCGCGCGCGCCGTCCGATCGCCACGGTGAGCCCCGCCGCGCGCCGCAGCCCGCCCGCAGCCTCGCGGCAACCCGCCCCCGCCGTCCGCCCGCGCCTCGGCGCGCGCGCGCTCGACCTGGTCGCGGCCGGCATCCGGCTGCTGGTGCTCGACGTCGACGGCGTGCTGACCGACGGGCGCCTCCATTACGACGAGCGCGGCGAGCGCCTCAAGGTCTTCCACGTCCGCGACGGCTACGGCATCCGCGCGCTGGGCCGGTGCGGCGTCACGTTCGCGATCATCTCCGGCCGCCGCGCGCGCGCCGTCGAGCGGCGTGCGCGCGACCTCGGCATCGCGCACGTGCTGCAGGGCATCGACGACAAGCTCGCCGCCTTCGAACGGCTGCGCGCGCGCCTGGGCGTGCCGCACGCCCAGGTGGCCTGCGTCGGTGACGACACGCCCGACGTCGCGGTCATGCGCGCCGTGGGTCTGGCATTCGCAGTGGCGGATGCGCACGAGGATGCGCTCGCAGCGGCCGACGTGATCACCCACACCCCGGGCGGGCACGGCGCAGTGCGCGAGATCTGCGACCGGCTGCTCGCGGCGCGCGGGCGCTGAGGACCCGAGGTGGCACGACCGCCGACGCCCGTCCGCCTGCTGCGTAGCGCGGCTCGCGCCGCCCTGCCCGCGCGCACCGCGACGCGGCCTGCCGCAAGGCGTCCGCGGCTTCGTACGGCTGCGATGCTGGCCATGGCGCTGCTCGCCGGCTGTGCCAGCGGCGGCGGAGATGTCGCGGGCGAGGACGCGACCTCGCACGGCCTCGACATGGGCTACTCGGCGACCGATGCGCGCATCGTCGAGACGGGTTCGGACGGCCGTCCACGCTACGCGCTGCGCGCCGCGACGATCCAGCAGGACCCGCGCACGCTGGAGGTCGGCCTCGAGCGCCTGTCGATGGAGGTGCGCGAGGACGGCACGGCGCCGTGGCAGCTGACGGCCGATGGCGGGCTCATGCCCGAGGATGCCTCGCGCATCGATCTGCGCGGCGACGTGCGCGTCGTCGGCGTCGTCGGCGCGGACGCCGCCGGTGCCGGCGGCGAAGCGCTGGAGATACGTTCCGAGGCGCTGCGCTACGAGTTCGGACCGACGCGGGTCACGACCGATGCCGAGGTCACGCTGCGGCTGACCGGAAAATGGCTGGAGGCGCGTGGCCTGGAGGCAAACTTGAAGCAGCGGCAGGTCCGACTAGAATCGAGCGTCCATGGCCGCTTCGTCCCGTAGTCACGGGTTTCTCGATCGACCCGCCGCCGATCGAGGCCGGCGGGCGCTGCCGCTGCTGGCCTGCGTCGCCGTGCTGGCCCAGATGCTGCCGGCGGCCGAGCCGCGCGGCGCACGCACCACCGGCACCGTCACGCTCGACGCTGCCTCCTCCGACGTCGACTATCGCAGCAATACGGTCGTGTTCCGCGACATCGTGATCACGCAGGGCGCGGTGCGCGTCGCTGCCAGGGAAGCGCGCGCGACGGGTCTCGACTTCGACGACTCCACCTGGACGTTCACCGGCACCGTGCGCATCACGGTCGAGGGCGGCGCGCTGCGCTCGGACGAGGCGACCGTGAAATTCGCGGCCAACCGCGTCGCCAGCGCCAAGATCCGCGGCACGCCGGCCGAGTTCGAGCAGCCGCGCGCCGGCAGCGCCGAGGTCGCGCGCGGCCGCGCCGGCGCGATCGACTACGACGTCGGCGCCGGCACCGTGACCCTGGCCGGCGATGCCTGGCTGACCGACGGCCGCAATGAAATCCGCGGCCAGCGCCTCACCTACGACGTGCGCGCCCAGCGCGTGCAGTCGGGCACGCGACCCGGCCAGTCCGACCGCGTGCAGATCACGATCCGGCCGCGTCAGAGCGGCGCCGATGCGCCCGCGGCACCGGCCACGCACAGCGATGCTGCGCCCGCGGGCGCGGCGCCGGCCGACACGAGCGACACCGAAGGCGCCGCGCCACCGGCGCGCCTGGAGCCGCGATGAGGCGTCGTCGGTGAGCGTGCTGCGCGCCGAGCATCTGGCCAAAAGCTACCGTTCGCGCCAGGTCGTCCGCGACCTCTCGCTGCGCGTCGAGAGCGGCGAGGTCGTCGGACTGCTCGGACCCAACGGTGCCGGCAAGACCACCGCGTTCTACATGATCGTGGGCCTGGTCAGCGCCGACGCCGGCCGCATCCACGTCGACGAGCAGGACCTCACGCACGAGCCGATCCACCGCCGCGCCCGCGCCGGCATCGGCTACCTGCCGCAGGAGGCGTCGGTGTTCCGCCGGCTCTCGGTCGCGGACAACGTGCTCGCGATCCTCGAGACGCGTCCGGAGCTCGACCGCGCCGGCCGCGAGGAGCGGCTCGAGCAGATCCTCGGCGAGCTGCGCATCACCCACGTGCGCGACAGCCTCGGCATGTCGCTCTCGGGCGGCGAGCGGCGCCGCGTCGAGATCGCGC
>JADLDF010000403.1 GCA_020846815.1 Gammaproteobacteria bacterium
ACTTGAAGCCCGGCCGGTCGATCATGATGTCGCCCGGCAGGCGGAACAGGGGCAGCGCCCGCACCTTGGACCAGAACAGGCCGGCCAGCAGCAGCACCAGGCCGGCGACGATCAGCATTCGGTTCATCCCGCGGATCCTAGCATCCCGGTCCGGTGTCGACGGCCACGGCCACGGCCACGGCTGCGGTCACGGTCGCGGTCATGGCCACGGCTGCGGTCACGGTCGCGGTCATGGCCAAGACCAAGATCAAGACCATGACGATGGCGCGGTCACGGTCATGGTCATAGCCACGGCCAAGGTCACGGTCGCGGCCATTCCAGGACCGCGGTTACGGCCATGGCCATGGTCATGGCCACTGCCGCAGCCCATGCCCATGGCACGACAACGACTGTGCTGCGCTGCGCCTGCCACGGATCCGGCCCCGGCGGGTGCTGTCGGCAAAATCCTGCCGCCGAATGGCGACAACTGGAGCGGTATGCGCGGCGGGCGCAAGCTGTTCGCATCTATAGTGCAGCCTGGAGGTCCGGTAGCACGATGTTCCGAGTCGTCGTCCTCGCCCTCGTCTGCGGACTGTTGTCCGGCATCGCTGCCGCGGCGCCGCCGACGGGGCTGCGCATCCTGCAGCACGAGGCGATGAAGGTCGTGGGCGCGGATGCCTCGGGACGCCGGCTGAGCTTCGAGGCCTACGGACGACGCTTCGACCTGCGGCTCGAGCGCAACGACCGCATCCGCTTCGTCGACGCGCGCCGCACGCCCGGCATCGAGGCGCTGCGCGGCACGGTCGAGGGTGCGCCCGGCTCCTGGGTGCGGCTGACCCGCACGCCCGCGGGACTCTACGGCCTCATGTCCGACGGCCAGGACCTGTACGCGATCGAGCCCGCGGCCGCGGCCGCGCCGCAGGCGGTCGGGCCGGTCGCGGCGCGCGGCACGGAGCCCGTGGTCTACCGGCTGGCCGATACCTTGATGCCGCCGGGCGAGGCGACCTGCGGCGTCGTGTCGCTCGCCGAGCTGCCGGCGCAGCGTGCCCGCAGCGCCGAGCAGTCCTTGGCGGAGATCGGCGGCGAGCTGCAGGCTCTGGCGGCGACGCTGCCGGCCCAGCAGATCGAGGTCGCGGTCGTCGGCGATTTCGAGTTCAGCGGCCTGTCCTTCGCCGGCGGCCTCACGCCCGAGGCGGCGATCGCGGCGCGCATGAACATCGTCGACGGCATCTACTCGTCGCAGATCGGCGTGAAGATCGTCGTCACCGACGTCACGGTGTTCCGCAGCGAATCCGATCCGTTCACCGCGACGACGGTGCCGAGCACGCTGCTCAACGAGCTCGGCACCTGGCGGCGCGCCACGCCGTCCCAGACCGCGCGCGGCCTGACGCACCTGCTGACCGGCCGCGATCTCGACGGCTCGACCGTCGGCATCGCGTTCCTCGGTTCGCTGTGCAGCGCCCGCGCCGGGGCCGGCCTCAGCCAGGGCACGCTGTCGCAGCTGAACTCCGCGCTGGTGATCGCGCACGAGATGGGGCACAACTTCGGCGCGCCGCACGACGGCGAAACCGGCTCCGCCTGCGCGACGACGTCCCAGACCTTCCTGATGGCGTCGCGCCTCAACGGCAACGACCAGTTCTCGCCCTGCAGTCTCGACAGCATCACGCCGGTGGTCGCCGCCGCGAGCTGCATCACGGCGCTGAACGTTCCGGACGCCGATCTCGACCTGCCCGCCGCGCCGCGGCAGCTGCGCGGTGCCGCTTTCGATTACACGTTCCAGGTGCGCTCGGTCGGCGCCGGCACCGTCGAGGGCATCGTCGCGACGGTGACGCTGCCGGCCGGCCTCGCACTGAACGCCTCGTCGATCGCCGGCGGTGCGGCCTGCACGGCCGGCGCCGGCGGCACGCTGTCCTGCAGCGTCGGCTCGCTCGCCGCGCAGGCGTCACGGGCGATCACGCTGAATCTCAGCGGCCAGCAGGCGGGTTCGCCCGTGCTGCGGGTCGCGCTCACATCCAGCAACGACGGCATCGACGACAACGACAGCGGCCAGGTCACGCTGACCATCGATCCGTCGGCCGATCTCGCCGTGACGCTGACGGCCGCGCCCGCGAGCATCGTCGCCGGCGGCAGCTCGCAGCTCACCGTCACCGTGCAGCACCTCGGCGGCGATCCGGTCGGCGATGCGCGGCTCGCGTTCGAGATTCCTGCCGAGGTCGGCGTCACCGCGGTCGGCGGCAATGGCCTCGGCTGCACGCAGCAGGGCGCGGCCGTGAGCTGCACCGCGACCGCGCTCGCGGCCGGTGCGTCACAGGCGGTGACCCTGACGCTGACCTCGGCCTCCGCCGGCAGTCGCAGCCTGCGTGCCACCGTGTCGGCATCGCTCGGTGACCCCGTGTCGGCGAACAATGCCGCGCAGGCCTCGCTCGAGGCGACCGCCGCGTCTGCGAGCGGCGGCGGCACGTCCGGATCCGGCGGTGCGGCCACGGGTGGAGGTGGAGGCGGGGGCGGTGGCGGGGGCGCGACCGATCTCTACGGGCTCGCGCTGCTGGCAGTCTGGCTGGCTTGGACGTGGTACCGCCGAGCCCCGATGCTGCTGTCCCCGATGCCTCGTGCATCCCGACCGCGGTCGGCCGGCGATCGAGCCAGTCGATTCGCGCGGACCGCTGACCCCGTGCCGGGACACGATTGCCGGCGATCGTGCAGGACCACGGGTTCCCATGCGGGCCGTGCGTTCTGGCCGGAGACATCGAGCGAGTCGAATCGCGCAGACTGCTGACCCCGAGTCGGGGCATGATTGCCGGTGATCGAGCAGGGCCACGGATTCCCACGCGAGGATCCTGCGCCCCGACCGGAGGCCATGATGAGAATGCTGAAGTACGTCGGCCTGGCGGTCGGCGCGCTGGCCGCGTTGCTGCTGTTGCTGATGCTCGCGGTGGCGCTGTTCTTCGATCCGAACGATTACAAGGACCGGCTGCAGCGCGTCGTCGAGGAGCGGACGGGGCGCGAGCTGCAGCTCGCCGGGCCCTTGGAGCTCGCCTGGTTCCCCTGGCTCGCCGTGGAGTTCGGTCCGGCGACGCTCGGCAATGCGGCGGGCTTCGGCGAGGCGCCGTTCCTCGAGATCGGGCGCGCGCGTCTCGGTGTGCGCATCGCTGCCCTGGTGCTGCGGCGGCGCCTCGAGTTCGACACGCTGCGCATCGAGCGGCCGGTGCTGCGGCTCGCCATGGCCGCCGACGGCCGCAACAACTGGAGCGATCTCGTCGATCGTCTCACGGCCGAACCCGCGGCTCCCGAAGCCGCACTGGGTGGTCCGCGGCTGACGGTCGCGTTCTCGGGCCTGCGCGTCACGGGCGGGGCACTCGAGCTCACCGATGCGCGTGATGCCGGTCGCATCGAGCTGAAGGACCTGGACGTCGAGACCGGCGCGCCGCAGGCCGGCGTGCCGTTCGGCCTGCGGGCCGGCTTCACCTATCGCAGCGATCCGGCAGCGTCGATCGCGACCACGCTCGCGGCGCGCACGACGCTCGATCCCGAGCGCAGCCGGCTGCGTCTCGACGAGCCGCGTTTCGATCTGCGCCTGCAGGGCGGGGACTGGCCGAGCCCGGGTCTGCCGCTGAGCCTGCGCAGCGGGCCGATCGAGCTCGACTGGAGCGCGCAGACGCTCGCGATGCCGCAGCTCGTGGTCGAGTCGCTCGGCGCGCGCCTGACCGGGGATCTGACTGGCCGCCAGATCGTCGACGATCCACGGATCAGCGGGCCGCTGCGTCTCGAGAAGCTGGCGCTGCGCGACTGGCTGATCAAGGCCGGCATCGAGCTGCCAGCGACTCGCGATCCCAAAGCGCTCGGCAGCCTGGAGCTCTCCGGTCAGCTGGCGGCGACGCCCAAGGCGTTCGCACTGGAGTCGCTGAAACTTCGCCTCGACGATTCCAGCGCGACCGGCCGCCTCGGCATCGACGATCTCGATGCCGAAGTGCTGCCGCTGCGTTTCGAGCTGAGCGTCGACCGGCTCGACCTCGATCGCTACCTGCCGCCCGACGGCGCCGCTGCGCCTGCGGCCGGTGCCAGCGGTGGTGCCGGCGGCGCGAGCGGCACCGCCACCCGCACGGGCTCGGGTGCCGGCACCGCAAGCACGCAGGTGGCTGCCGCAGCTGCGTCGGTGCCAGCAGCGGCCACGACTACGACCGCGGCCACCGCTGCCGCCACGGGCCGTGCCCCCGTCTCGACATCGCCTGCAGCCGAGGAGCCTTTCGAGCTGCCCGTCGAGCTGCTCCGCGGTCTCGATCTGGTCGGCCTGCTCGAGCTCGGTCGCGGCCAGTTCGCCGGCATGCCCGTCACTGCGGTGCGGCTGGGCGTGAACGCCCAGCAGGCGAAGCTGCGCCTGTTCCCGCTCGAAGCCGCGCTGCTGGGTGGCCGTTACCGCGGCGACCTGCGCGTCGATGCCAGCGGCGGCACGCCGCGACTGCAGTTCGACGAGAGCCTCTCGGGCATCGATCTCGGCCCGCTGCTCGGTGCAATGTTCGACACCCGGCGCTTCAGCGGCCGCGGCACCGGCACGATCCGCGGCGAGGCGAGCGGCGCCGACTCCACCGCCTGGCTGCGCAGCGCGACCGGCAACCTGCGCTTCGAGGTCGCCGACGGCGCAGTCGACGGCGCCGACCTCTGGTATGAGATCCGCCGCGCCCGCGCGCTGCTGCGTCGCGAGTCCCTGCCCGCGCGACCCGCGGGCCCGCCGCGTACACCCTTCACGCGCCTGCAGGCCAGCGGCCGCCTCGGCGGCGGCGCGCTGCAGAGCGACGACCTCGCGATGGACCTGCAGTACCTGCGCGTCGCTGGCCGCGGCCGCGTCGATCTCGTCGCCGGCACGCTCGACTGGAACCTCGACACCAAGGTGCTGCGCATCCCGGACGACGACAGCTCGCAGCGCGAGCTCGTGGACCTTTCGATCCCGGTCCGCGTCACCGGCTCGCTCGACGACCCCAGCATCCGCCCCGATCTCGCCGGCCTCGCCAAGGCACAGCTGCGTCAGGAGCTCGAGAAGCGGCGGCCCGAGATCGAAGAGAAAAAACAGGAACTCGAGAACAAGCTCCGCAACCGGCTGCAGGATCTCTTCAAGCGCTAGTCGCCTGCGGCGAATCTACGCGGATCGAATGTCGCAGCGCAGCCGCGGCCTCGACCGATCTTCGGCCGAGACCGTGCTACGCGGAACAGTCACTTGGCCGGCTTGCGGAATCGCAGCGTGAAGCGATCGGAGTAGCCCGCCAGCGAAGGCCGCTGCGAGTCGTAGCGCAGCTCGTCGTCCGGCCGGAAATGCAGGTCGCTGAAGTCTTCGAACACGAAGCCCGCCGCCTGCACCTCCTTGATGACCAGCACTGGGTCGACGCGGCGCCAGGTTTCGGGCGAGCCCGGGTCCATGTGGCGGCGCGTGTGGTCCTTGATGCCGTAAACGCCACCGGGCTTCAGCGCGTCGAACACGGCCTTGTTCAGCGTCGCGCGCATCGCCGGCGTCATGTTGTGGTAGTTGCGGAAGGTCAGGACCATGTCGGCGTCCTTGACGCCGAGGTCGATCGCATCGGCCTGGAACACGCCGTACTGGCCGGAGGGCTTGAGCTCGGCCTTCGCCGGCGCGACGGTGACCTTGTCGAGCTTCCATTCCTTGAGCCGCGGTGCGAGGCGGTCGCCGCCGATGGCGACGTAGAGCTTGCCCTGATCGGCGAGCACCTGGCCGAGGATCTTGGTGTACCAGCCGGCGCCGGGCAGCAGCTCGACCACGGTCATGCCGGGTTCGAGGCCGAAAAACTCGAGCGTCTGCACCGGCTTGCGCTCGCGTGCGTCGCGGGCACGCTCCTCGGGGGTGCGGATGTCGCTGGCGAGTGCCTTTTCGATCGCGAGCGCGGTCGCGCTCTTCGGGGCGGGCTGGCCCATCTGCGCCTGGGCAGGAGCGGCGGCGATCGGCAGCAGCAGGGCGGCGGTGGCGATCGTCAGTGCCATGCTCAGTGGCATTGCCAGTGCCCATGCCCGTGCCCTGCGGAACGTGATCGTGTGCGTGCTCATTCTGGTTGGACTCCCTGTCGGATCGTGAGAGCGCGGTCGCGCCGTCGGGATTGTCGCCGAAGCGGCCATGGTGTGCGACTCCGATCCCGAAACCGCTTGGTCACAGAACCAGATACCGACGCGGGAAATCGTGGCGTGCAGACGGCCACCCGGCGTCGTGATGGGCATCGGGCGGGACATCGCGGAAGCCCTCGCGCGCGGGCGGGCGTGAACCCCGGCGCTTCAGGTGCTCCGGCGCTGCGTTCCGCGGCGCGCGATCCGCGCTTCAGGCTCCTTGACGGGGCTTGGGCGCGCCGGGCCTTCACGCCGCAGCGCGTGGCCGCTACGCTGCCGCGATGCCGACGCGAGCCTTGTTTCCGACCCTGGTCTATGAAGCGCCGCTGCAGCGCACCGGCTTGGCCGAGCTGAACCGCCGCCTGCTGCGCGAGTGCCTGCAGCTCGAGGCCGACGACGATGCCGGCCGCCGCTGGTCGGCGCGCAACTATCCCGGCGGCTATACCTCGTATGGCTCGCAGTGCCGCATGCACACCGTCTCGCCGACCTTCGAGCGTCTCGGCCGTGTGCTGGCGCGCCATGTTCGCGCCTATGCGCGCGCGCTGGAGCTCGATCTCGACGGGCGCGAGCTGGCCATGACCGATTGCTGGGTCAACGTCATGCCGCGGCACGTCGTGCACGGCCTGCACCTGCATCCGCTGTCGACGATCAGCGGCACCTACTATGTCCGCACGCCCCCAGGCGTCCCGGGCCTGAAGCTCGAGGATCCGCGGCTCGACCGTTTCATGGCGGCTCCGCCGCGACGCATCGGCGCCCGCGCCCAGCCCTGGGTGACGCTGCCGGCGCGCGCCGGGCGGCTGATCCTGTTCGAGAGCTGGCTGCGCCACGAGGTACCGGCGAACCCGGTCGCGGCGCCGCGCGTCAGCATCAGCTTCAACTTCGGCTGGTTTTGACTGTGGCCCGCGGCCTCACCGGCATGGCGGGCGAGGGGCGCGGCACCGGCCTGATCCTCGCGGCGCTGCGCTTCGCGGCCTGGAAGCATCGCGACCAGCGGCGCAAGGGGCCGGGCTCGGTGCCCTACGTCAACCATCCGATCGAGCTGGCGAACGTGCTGTGGTTCGAAGGCCGCGTGCGCGACCCGGTGACGATTGCCGCGGCCATCCTGCACGACACCATCGAGGACACCGAGACCACGGCCGACGAGCTGCGCGGCGCTTTCGGTGCCGCGGTCGCCGAGGTGGTCCAGGAGGTCACCGACGTCACCTGGCTGCGCAAGCAGGCGCGCAAGAAGCTGCAGGTCGCGCGGGCCGCGGGCTCCTCGCGCCGCGCGCGGCTGATCAAGCTCGCCGACAAGATCTGCAACCTGCGCGACATCAAGGCACATCCGCCGCGCGACTGGTCGATCGAGCGCCGCCGCGAGTACTTCGACTGGGCGCGCTCGGTCGTCGACGAGATCCGCGGCACCAATGCGCACCTGGAGCGCAAGTTCGACGACGTCTA
>JADLDF010000404.1 GCA_020846815.1 Gammaproteobacteria bacterium
GCGCGCGCTCGCGCTCGGCCGCGACGCCGGCCTGTGCCTCGGCCAGCGCGGACTCGTGCGCGGTCTCGACGTCGCCCAGCAGGCTGGCCCAGATCCCGCGACGCGACTCCGCGACCTGCAGCGCCTCGACCTGGGCCGCGGCGAGCGCGCGCGCCGCGGCGAGCTCGCGCCGCAGCGCCTCGAGCTCGCGCGCCTGCGCGGCCGCAGCCTGTTCGGCGTCCGCCGCGGCCGCAGCCAGCGCGGCACGTGCCTCGTCGAGCTGCTGCTCCAGCAGATCGATGCGCTCGCGCGCCTGCGACAACGCCACCTCGTCGGCCGACTTGAGCGCGCGCAGCGCCTCGAGCTGGCGCGCGAGACCCGCGACCTCGTCGCGCGCGGCGTGCAGCGCGGCGTCCAGCTCCGCGGCCTGGGCGGTGGTGGCGGCACGCACCGCGGCGAGCGCCGCGTCGCCCCGCTGGCGCTCTCCGGCGAGCTGCTCATCGAAGCCGCGGCGCAGGCCTGCGACCTCGAGCGCATGCGTCTCGCGCAGCGCCGCGAGCGACTGCTCGTGCGCGGCCTGGCGCGCCGCCAGCTCGTGCTCCTGCGCGCTGCGCAGTCCGGTCAGTTCCTGCTGCTGCGCGGTGCGCAACCCGGCCAGCTCCCGCTCCTGCCCGGTCCGCAGCGCAGTGAGCTCCTGCTCCCGCAGGGCGCGCAGCTCGGCCAGTTCCTGCTGCTGCGCAGCCTGCAGCCCATCCAGCTCGCGCGACTGCCACGCGCGCTGTGCTTCGAGCTCCGTCTCGAGCGCCGTCTGCCGCTCGGCCAGCGCGCGCTCGCGGCCGGCGCCGGCCGTGACTTCATCGTCCAGCCGCTGCCGCGCCGCCAGCAGCTCCGCCTCGAGCCGCGCGCGCACGGCGGCGGACTCGGCATCGGCCGCGGCGCTGCGCGCCTCGGCCTCGCGGCGCATCGCATCGAGGTCCTCGCCGAGCCGGCGCGCGGCATCGAGGTCGGACTCGAGCCGCTCCTCGCGGGCCAGGGACTGGGCACGGCTGCGCTCGAGCTCGTTCTGCAGCGTCGACTGCGTCTGGCGCAGCTCGCCGAGCTGCGCGTCGCGCTCGATCAGCATGCGACCGAACCGCGTCAGTTCCGCGTTCAGCTCGCCGACCTGCTGCTGCAGACGTTCGACCTGGGATTCGAAGCCGGCCAGCTCGCGCTCCAGCGCGGCGCGCGATTCGCCGTAGACCGGATCCGGCTCGAAGCGCCCCGCGACCGCGTCACCGGGCCGCACGACGACGCGGGCCTCCATCTCGGCGAGCACCTCGGGCGGGGCGTTCAGGATCGGAATGCCGGGGTGAGTGCCCTCGTCCCGGAACACGTCGGGCGGCAGGACCGTGGTACGCAGGTGCTGCTCGTCCTCGTCGGAATCGAGCGCCTCCACGGCCGCCGCGTCGAGCACCGGCAGCTTCGCGGTCGATTCGAGATCCTCGAGCCGGATGTCCTCGACTTCGGGCCGCTGCCCCGACATGTCCCAGTTCCCCAAAGGCTTCCTTTCGTGGCGAGAGTGCCACAGCCCCGCCGACCTGACCATGTGCGGAGCCGCGGCGCGCCTGCGCCCCGACCTGCGGGGCTTTAGAATATGAGTGTCATCCGATTTGACTCATTCTGGCGCCCCCCGGGGCCGCCGCCGAGCCCCGCCCATGCGCAATGTCTGGATCCTCACCCTGGCACAGGCCTTCGCGGCCTGCGGCACGCTGACCCTGTTCGCCTTCGGCGGCATCGTCGGCACGCACATCGCACCGCTGCCTGCGCTGGCGACGCTGCCGCTGACCTGCTCGGTCGCCGGAGTCGCCTCGGCCTCGCTGCCGGTGGCCCTGCTGATGCAGCGCACCGGCCGCAAGCCGACGGCGATCGGCAGCGCGCTGCTGGCGGCGCTCGCGGCCCTGCTCTGCGCCTGGGCGATCGCGCACGCGAGCTTCTGGCTGCTGTGCGCCGGCGGCTTCCTGCTCGGCTGCAACATGGCGGTGGTGCAGCAGTACCGTTTCGCCGCCGCGGAATTCGTCACGCCCGCCGAGACCGGGCGCGCCGTCTCGACGGTGATGCTCGGCACGCTCGCCGCCGCGATCGCCGCGCCGGCGATCGGCAATCTTGCGCGCATGCTCGGCGGCTGGCCCGAGTTCACCGGCTCCTTCGTCGTGCTCGCCGGCCTGCTGGTGGTCGCCGCGCTGGTGCTCTCGACGCTCGGCCGCGCTCCGGTCCGCCAGGAGCCGCAGCACGGATCCGGCCGGCCGCTGCGCGAGATCCTGCGCGCGCCGTCGTATCGCGTCGCCGTGCTCTGCGGCCTGGTGTCCTATGCAGTCATGAGCTTCATCATGACGGCGACGCCGATCAGCATGCACGTGCACGACGGCTTCAGCAGCGGCGAGACGACCTCGGTGATCTCCGCGCACCTGCTCGGCATGTACCTGCCTTCGCTGGCGACGCCCCTGCTCGTGCGCGTGCTCGGGCTGCGGACGATGATGCTCGCGGGCATCGCGGCGATGGCGCTCTGCGTCGCGATCTCGGCGTTCGTCGGGCACGCGTTCGTGCACTACTTCACCGGACTGGTGCTGCTCGGCCTCGGCTGGAACCTGATGTTCGTCGCCGCGACCACGCTGCTGACCACGACCTACGCCAGCCA
>JADLDF010000405.1 GCA_020846815.1 Gammaproteobacteria bacterium
CGGCGGATGCCTGTGGCTGAAAAATGCTCTCCGCATCGCTCCGGCGTCGTCCGCACGGTATCTTGCAACCTGCGCCCGCACCACCGCCAAGAAACCAGAAAATCAGGCCGGCGGTGAGAAAAGCGGGCTAGCGACTGCGGAGCGCCCGCTCCCCGGTGCGCGGGCGTGACGGCTGCTCTGAGTTTGCCGTGCGGCGCGAACACGCCGTGATTGCGGACGATGGGCCGCGCTTGACGATGATCGAGGGAGTCACGGGAGCATGTCGGACGGATCTAAGCGGCGGCCTGTCTCTCGTGTACCAAGCAACGAAGAACAGGCTTGAGATCAGGGAGTTGGTGGAAAGGGAGGGACTCGAACCCTCGACCCCGGCATTATGAGTGCCGTGCTCTAACCGGCTGAGCTACCTTTCCACGGGCGCCGGAATGCGAGGGGCGCGAGTTTGGGGGCCGCTCCGGGGGCTGTCAAGATTACGCGCCTTGAGGCGCAAGCCGCTGATTCCACTGTTTTTCCAGCGCAGCTTCGCGTGGGCGGCAAGGGCTTGCCACGATCAAGCCCGGCGTCGGGCCGCCGATAAGGAGCCGGGAGCCGGTCCCTTTGGCCGGCATCCGGAGCTCCGATGGTTTCGAGAAAGCCTGCCCTGCCCGGCCCTGCGCCAGCCGATGCCCTGCGGTCCGTCGTGCGCCGCGCTCTTCCGGCTGCCGGCGCTGCCCTGTTGGTCGTCGCCTGTGGCGGCGGCGGCACGTCGCCCACGACGACGGCCAGTGCATCACCGACGGCGAACGCCTCGACCCCGCCCGCGGCGAACGTCGACGACACGGCGTCGCGCCGGCTCGCGGCCGCGGGAAAGCTCTATGCGGGGACGCCGCGCGTGCCCGAGGGCTTCCGTCTCGACGCGGCGCCCGCGGGAGCCACGGGCCCGGTCGCGACCGTGCACCTCAAGAGCTCCGACCTCCCGGGCAGCACCGCCAATGGACCTCGCTGGGAGCTGTGTTCGTCGGACTATGCCGAAGCGCTCGGCTGGTCGGAGCTGCGCGCGAGCTGGCAGGGCAGCTACTCGGACCTCGTCGACTCCAGCACCACGGAGGCGAGCTACGAGTTCGTGCGCGTGCCGCGCAGCGATGCCAGTGCGCGGCTGCGCCATCGTGTGTTCCGCTGTGTCTGGCTCGATCGCGCCGGCAGCGACCTGGGCGCGGACGCGGGACCGGCGGGCACGCTGAAGACCCTGCCCGTGACCGCGGCAGCGCTGGGGAGCCTCGCGGAATACCTCTGGCAGTTCACGGCTTTCAACAATGCCGACCACGTGGTGCTGTCGAGCGCCGCGACGACGGCCGGCGCAGACCAGGTCGCATGGCGCATCGAGATGGTGCGCCTGACGCGCGCAGGCGGCACCGGCGAATGCGACCGGATCGAGCGTCTCGCCTGGAGCCATGCGGCGCAGGCAGACAGCGGCGTGCTGTCGCGCCGGCTGGAGCTGCTGGAGAGCTTCCGCGCGCGGCGCAGCGACGGCGTCGTGCAGCTCTGCAGCGACTGACCGGGCTGCGTCGCTGCGACCGCGACAGCGCGCGATCGGTTAGCATCCGTGGGCTGCGGACCCCGGAATCTCGTATGTCGCTCACCTATCTGCTGCTCCAGACCGGCGTCGCGGTGTTCGCGATCACCGGCGTGCTCGCTGCGGCGCGCCAGAACATGGACCTGCTGAGCCTGATCGTGATCGGCGTGGTGACGGCGATCGGCGGCGGCACGCTGCGCGATCTCATGCTCGATGCGCCGGTGTTCTGGCTCGAGGACGCGAACTATCTGTACGTCTCGGCCCTGGCGGCCATAGGCACCTTCGTGTTCGAGAAGCGCTTCCGGACGACCGAGCGCGCCCTGCTCTACCTCGACGGCGTCGCCGCCGCGGTGTTCGCGGTGCTCGCGGCAGAGAAGACGCTGCGCCTGGGCTTCGCACCGGGCGTCGCGCTGGTCATGGGCGTGATCACCGGCATCGGCGGCGGCCTGATCCGCGACGTGGTCACGGGCCATCCGACCCTCCTGCTGCGCCGCGAGCTCTACATGACGCCGATCCTCGCGGGCGGCGGCCTCTACCTGCTGCTGCGCGGCTTCACCGACCTGCCGCTGGCCGTGGCGCAGCTCGCGGCGATGGCGACGATCACGGCGGTGCGCAGTGGCGCGATCCGCTACGACTGGGAGTTCCCAGCGGCACTGACCTATCGCGCGCTGCGCTGAACGCGACGCGGCTTTCAGACGCGGATCAGCACGCCCTCAGACACGGGTCAGCCAGCCGTGGCGATCCGGCGCTTCGCCCTGCTGGATCGCGACCAGCGCAGCGCGCAGCTTGCGGGTTTCGGGGCCGACGCTGCCATCGCCGACGCGATGCTCGATGCCGTCGCGCACCAGCGTGCCGACGCCGGCCAGCACGGCCGCAGTGCCCGACAGGGCCGCCTCGCCGCTGCGCGCCCATTCCAGCATCTCCTCGACGCGGAACACGCGCTCACTGACGCGGTAACCGAGGTCGCGTGCCAGCACCAGCAGCGAATCGCGCGTCACGCCGTGCAGGAACGAGCTGTCGAGGCTGCGCGTCAGCAGCTCGCCGTCGCGGATCATCAGGAAGTTCGCGGCGCCGGTCTCCTGCACCTCACCGCCCGGGCAGAACAGCACCTGGTCGACGCCGTAGGCCCTGCGTGCCGCGAGCGTCGGGCCCATCGCGGCAGCGTAGTTGCCGCCGGTCTTGACGATGCCGAGGTGCGGCGCGCAGCGCTGCGCCCGCTCCTCGACCAGGATCTTCAGCGGCTTCATGCCGCCGGCGAAATAGTCCCAGACGGGGCTCGCGAGCACGACCAGCAGCGCCTCGGTCGAGGGCGTCGCAGCGGCACCGATGTTCGGCATGGTGCCGAACAGCAGCGGCCGCAGGTAGAGCGCACCGGGCGCCTCGGGCACGTCGTCGCGGCAACG
>JADLDF010000406.1 GCA_020846815.1 Gammaproteobacteria bacterium
GCCAGCCGTCCTCATAGAGGCCCATGTTCTCGAAGACCTCGAACACCTGGCTGCGCCGCCGCTCCGGCGCGCGTGCGTCGCCGAAGGTGTAGGCGAGGCTGATGCCGTCGATCGGCTGCTGCGGCACCCCGGCGAACTCCGCCGGCGCGGTCACGCCCGCGGGTCCGTTCAATCCGGAGGAGGTCAAGACCGTCGAGATCGGCGCCAAGCTGGACCGCGTCGATAACCGCCTGCGCATAAACCTTGCGATCTTTGACACCGACGCCACTAACCTGCAGCGTCAGCTCGCCCTAGCGACCGCACAGGGCACGGCGGAGATCGTCACGCAGAACGCTGCGGCGGCGACCTTCCGCAGTGCCGAGGCCGAGATCACCTGGCTGCCGGTCGACGCGCTGCGCCTCGAGGCTATCATCGGCTACCTCGACGCCAAGTACACCGACTACTGCACCGACCTGAACGGCGTCGGCGCCAACGATCCGTCGCTGGTGGCTTGCGCGTCGCCGATCGTCGTGACCGGTGGCACGATCCAGCCGGTCGATCTGACGAAGCTGCCGATCGCCCGCGCACCCGATCTGACGACGCGGCTTGCCGGTTACTACACGTTCGAAATGGTTGGCGGCGCCAAGCTCGAACTGGGTGCCGAATGGGCGCACCAGGGCGAGCAGATGACGCTCGACAGCGGCGCTCCGCAGGGCACGACGCTCGGCATCACGAACTTCGACGGCAGTCGCGTCGAGCCGCTGCGCAGCAAGACCGATACGGTCAACGCCAGCCTCACCTGGCGCGCAGCCGACGATCGCTGGCGGGCGAGCCTCTACGGCAAGAACCTGACCGACGAGATCTACTTCCGCCGTCTGTCGTTCGCCTCGCCGACGTTGAGCTTCGGCACGCTGGCCGATCCGCGCGAGTACGGCGTATCGTTCCAGTACAACTTCGGCAACTGAGTCTCGACCGAGCCTTACGGGCGGGCGCCGCGCTTCGCGACGCCCGCCCGCAGGCGCCCCGGCCCGGGTCGCCGATCCGGACCGGCCCATTTCGGCTTCGTGCCCGAGGAACCGTCCGCATGACCCTTCGTTCCCTGCATCGCATCCTCGCGCTGTGCGTCGTGTCGCTCGCGACGTCGCTCGGCGCGGCCGAGACCGTCGTCGACAACCGCCATCTGGCCAACGAGGCCGATGGCACGAACTGGGCCTCTTACGGCCGAACCTTCAGCGAGCGGCACTACAGCCCGCTGCGCGAGATCAATGACGGCAACATCGGCCGCCTGAAGCTCGCCTGGTACTACGACCTGCCGCCGATGGCGAGCGTGTTCACGGCGCCCCTCGCAGTCGACGGCATCCTGTATTTCGCACCTGGCTACAGCGTCGTGCACGCCATGGATGCGCGCACGGGCAAGCTGCTTTGGCGCTACGACCCGCAGGCGCCGCAGGCCTCCGGCCAGAAGCTGCGCATGGGCTGGGGCATCCGCGGCATCGCCTACTGGAAGGGCAAGGTGTTCGCCGGTACGCACGATGGCCGGCTGATCGCACTGGACGCCAAGACCGGCACGCTGGTCTGGAGCGTACAGACCGTTCCGAAGGACGACGCGCGCTACGTCACCGGTCCACCCTGGGTGTTCGACGGCAAGGTCGCGATCGGCTTCGGCGGTGGCGATTTCGACATGGTGCGCGGCTACGTGACCGCCTATGACGCCGAGACCGGCAAGCAGGCCTGGCGTTTCTACACGGTGCCCGGCAATCCAGCCGACGGTTTCGAGGACGCGGCGATGAAGCGCGCCGCCAAGACCTGGAAGGGCGAGTGGTGGCGCTTCGGCGGCGCCGGTGGCACGGTCTGGCACGCCATGGCTTACGACGCCAAGTACGACCGGCTGCTGTTCGGCACCGGCAACGGCGCGCCCTGGAACCAGAAGATCCGCAGCCCCGGCGGCGGCGACAACCTGTTCCTCTGCTCGATCGTCGCGGTCGACGCCAAGACCGGCAAGTACGTCTGGCACTACCAGATCAACCCGGGCGAGACCTGGGACTTCAACGCGGCGATGGACATCCAGTTCGCCGACCTCGTGATCGGCGGCCGCAAGCGCTCAGTGCTGCTGCACGCCCCGAAGAACGGCTTCTTCTACGTCATCGACCGCAAGGACGGCAAGCTGATCTCGGCCGAGAAGTTCGCGACCGCGACCTGGGCCGAGCGCATCGACCTCAAGACCGGCCGTCCGGTCGAGGCACCGTTCGCGCGCTTCATGGACGGCAAGGGCATCCTGATGTACCCGGGCCCGGTCGGCGCGCACAGCACGCAGGCGATGTCGTTCAATCCGGACACCGGTCTCGCCTACATCCCGGCGACCGAGCTCGGCGCGGTCTATGCCGATCCCGAGGGCGACCTGTCGCAGTGGAAGCCGAAGCCCAATCGCGTCGTCAACAACGGCATCGGCCGGCCGAATCCGCCGATCGCGATCCCGCCTGGTTCCTCGTCGCTGCTCGCCTGGGATCCCGTGAAGCAGAAGGCCGCCTGGTCAGTGCCGCTGACCGGCACGGTCAACGGCAGCACGATGACGACGGCCGGCAACCTCGTCTTCCAGGGCCAGGTGACCGGCGAGCTCAGTGTCTATGCGGCCGATACCGGCCGCAAGCTCTGGGCCTTCGACGCGCAGACCGGCATCCAGTCGCAGCCGATCACGTATCTCGTCGGTGGCCGCCAGCACATCACCGTGATCGCCGGCTGGCGCGGCATGGGCAGCTCCTCGGGCGCGCAGCCGGACTGGGAGTACCGGCTGCAGCCGCGACGCGTGCTGACCTTCGTGCTCGACGGCGAGGCGCAGCTGCCGCCGCCGGGCCCGCGCACCACGGAGTTGGTCGACGATCCGTCGTTCGTCATCGACCCGGCCAAAGCCGCGATCGGCCAGGCGAAGACTGCGACGCAGTGTGGCCTCTGCCACGGCGTCGGCCTGGTCTCGGGCGGCACGGCGCCGGATCTGCGCAAGTCGCCGATCCCGCTGTCGCTCGATGCGCTGCGCGCCGTGCTGCACGACGGCTCGCTCGTACCCGCGGGCATGCCGCAGTTCGACGAGTTCACGCCGCAGGAGATCGAGGGCATCCAGCATTTCATCCGCCAGCGGGCGCGCGAAGGGCTGGCGGCGGCGAAAAAGTAGCACGGGCGAGGATGGAGAGATGGGACCGCTATCGACATTGACGGTCGTCGACGCGAGCTGGGGCATGCCCGGCGCGGTCGCGTCCCTGCTGCTCGCCGACTATGGCGCGCGCGTGATCAAGGTCGAGCGGCCC